>DOUV01000667.1 GCA_003520455.1 Chloroflexota bacterium
AGTCAGCCCAAGCCGGCGACGGCCCTGGGGGCCCGCGGCCCTGGCGGCGCTCACGGCGTTGCTCTTCCTGGGCATCAGCCTGGCCACAGCCGCGGCCGTACCACCCCGCGCGCCGGCCGCGCCGTTCAAGGTCGATACGGCGCAAGGCAACCGCAGCGCTGTGGCGGCGAGCCAGGCTGTGCCGACGCAGAGCGTGCAGGCCGAGGACGCCTGGGTAGACGTCTGGGTATTGGAAGAGATCCTTGTCTCAGGGAAAGAGTGTGAGTCTCCATGGTTCAGTTACGAACCCTTCCCCATCGGCACGGGGGGACTGAGCATCGGGTGTAGTCAGTCTGGTGACTGGGGATCGGCAAGCGTCCAGGGGACGATGAGCTTCGAGTATCCCCTGCAAATCACGCCCTCCGAGCCGGGCACCTTTGCGGCCGAGGCCAACGGCGCCTTCGAGTGGACGATGGCGAGGAGCGGGAAAGCCGTCCTGCATCTAGAAGCGAAGGGAGACAATTTCTCTCACAATCCCAAGTGTCGCAAGGACGAATACGCTCGCGAAGAGGGCGGGACAACCGGCTCGGCGAACCTCCACCTCGAAGCGACCTGCGCGTTTGAAGACTACGGTTGGGGGTTTGGCGACAAGGCCACGTTCGCATTTCAGTTGAGCGTCTCCGTCCACGACAATACGAGCTTCACCTGCTGTCAACGGGCGAACGCCTGGTTCTGGGTATGGTTGATCTACCGGCGCCCGCCACTCGATCCAGGCTCCCAGGTTGACATCCAGGGACGCGTCTACACCCCCGATCCGTCCGGCCCGGACTATCCGCTCATCGGGGTGCCGGTGACGCTGCTGCGCGGGGCCACCGTACTGCGCCAGGCTATCACCCAGCCCCCCGACGGGCACTACATCCTGCCCGGTGTGCCGGTCACAGACAGTCTCACCCTCAGCGTGACCTTGAGTCACGACGCCGTCTTTCCCCCGAGCTTCCGGGTCTTCTACCAGCAGCCTACCGGCCAACCGGCCTCCATCACCACCCGCCCCTTCAACACCATTTCGACCCCCAACCCGCTCAACCGCGACATCCTCTTCGCCGACCAGCCCGACATCATCGCGGACCCGGCGATCGCCCGGGCGGACCTGGACGACCTGGGGGTGATCTACTACCACTCCCACCAGGCCTGGCAACTGACCCGCCTCGTCAACCAGCCGCTGGACGTGCCGCTCAAGATCACCGCTTTCTCGACGAGTCCAGGCGTGAACTGGGATGGCCCCTACTCGACGGGCAACAATGACGGTGGGGACGGGTACATCAACATCCAGGCGGCAGACGGCAGCAGCATGATCACAAATACCGGCCGCCCCGACAACCGCGAGTGGCACGAGTTCGGCCACCACGTCCTGGCCGATGCGCTCGGGAACCACCAGCCGGTCGAACCAGGCCGGACGCCCCACAATGGGTACCTCAACGCCTCTACCAACGATTCCTGGATCGAGGGCTTCGCCTCGTTCTTTTCCATGCTGGTCTCCCGCGAAGTCGCCAAAACACCGGAACCTGAAAAATACCGCATCGGCGGGAGCGAGACAGACGTGGAATCAAATTGGCTCGCCTGGGGGGTCCTTCACATTACCGACACGAACGGACCTCGATTGTGGGGGTATTCTGAAGAATGGGCCCTTTCCGGTCTGCTGTGGGACCTGGTGGATCCCATCGACGCCGATGATGCCTCGGTGCTGAACGGCATTTCCTACGCCGACTGCATCGAGATCGATTGGAAGGATCTGTGGGCCGACCTCACCGCCGATTACACCGGCGTCGTCACTTCGTCGGCCGTCGCCCAGGGTCAGGGCTTCGGCTACCTCTTCGACGTCAAGCATCTCTACGACGTGCTGAAATATAGAGGCCGAGGCGCGGCCGATTCGCGCGGTAACGGCCTGAGCGATCTGGACGAGCTGTTCATCGCCCACGGCTTCTTCGCCGATGTCAGCCCGCCCAATCCTCCCAATCAAACCTACGACGCGGGCGAGGAGGTAGGACGAGCGGCCTACATCACCTTCACCCACCCCTCCGGCACCGTCGTCCCGGGCCGGCCCGGCCGCCGCAATGTCCCGCTCATCCCCGGCTCCTACGTCGCCGTTCAGGCGGTGAGCGCCGCCTCCGGCGCCCCGATCGACGTCCAGAACTTCACCGTCGAGGTGCGCTTCGCGCCGCCCTTCGAGCACTACAGCTACAGCTTCCAGCAAAACACGGCCCAGACCCCCGGCCGCCTCTACTTCTTCGGTCCCGACCCCCAATATCAGGCCACGACCTATATCAGCCCCAACGTTCCCGGCTACCGGGCCACCCAGCCGCTGGCCCTGGACAACAGTTTCTACTGGCAACAGATGACCACCGGGGTCACCGACTTCTTCCTGAAGCACACCTTCAACCTGCGGAAAGCGAACAGCATCTACCTGCCGCTGATCAGGCGTGGGCCGGTCGGAGCACCGCTCGGGGGAGCGCCTTTCACAGCGGGCGATCAGCGGCAGAGCACGGCCCACACGGGGCGAGCCTGCACAGGTGGTAACCCGCCACCAACCGTTACGCCCACGGCGACAGCCACGCGGGGGACGGCGACGCCCACGCCAACGGGGACGGTGACACGCGCGCCATCACCGACGCCCACGCGGACGAAGACACCCACCCAGACGAAGACGCCCACGCGGACGGTCACCCCTACGCCAACCCCGACTCCCACGGTGACCCCCACTCCCACCCGAGAGCCAGGGGCACCCCTTGTGGAAAGCATCGAGCCGGCCTCGGCACCGCCAGGTGTGGACGCGGGGGTCACCATCCGCGGCCAGAATTTCCAGCCCGGCGCCAACCCCTTCATCGGCTCCACATCCCTGCAGAGCGTAGATCAGCCGGATACCGAAACCTTGCACGGTACCCTGCCGGCGGGCCTGCCTCCCGGGACGTACGCCGTGGTCGTGGTGAATCCCAACGGGAAGACCGGGCAACTCCCCAATGGCTTCACGATCACATCTCCTCCAACCATAACACCCACCACCACCCCCACGGCCACGCCCGGCGGGGACTGGCAAATCCTCTTCAGCGACGGCTTCGAGGGCAGTTTCCCCGGCCCCTGGCAGCG
>DOUV01000991.1 GCA_003520455.1 Chloroflexota bacterium
GCCGCCGCCCGCCTCGATCCTCCGAAACCTGCCCCGGCACTGCCCCAGCCTCGCCTGCCCATGTCAAGAACCCCGCTCCCGACCAGAGCGTCTCCACCGTCGCTGGGGCGGGCGCCGCGAACACGCCTCGACCCCCTTGGCCCTCCTTTTGCGCCCTCCCTGACTTCTCAGACGCCCTGGATTATCCCGCCAGTGGCTTGCGGCGCCTTCGCCGCGATGTTACAATTTCGGTCGCCGCAATCAATACGCGGCGAAGGAGAGTCGAGACGTGGCCAAAAAAACCATCCGCGACATTGATGTGAATGGTAAACGCCTGCTCGTACGCGTCGATTTCAATGTCCCGTTGGAGAATGGTGAGGTCGCCGACGATACTCGCATTCGGGCCGCGCTGCCCACGATCCGCTACCTCCTCGACCATGATGCCAAAGTCATCCTGCTGTCGCACCTCGGCCGTCCGAAAGAGGAGAACCGCGACCAGTTCAAGATGGACCCCGTGGCCCGTCGGCTGAGCGAATTGCTCGGACGGCCGGTCAAGAAGGTTGACGACCTTGTCGGTCCCCAGGTGCAGGCCGCCGTCGCCGCCCTGGAGCCGGGTGATGTGGTCCTTCTGGAGAACACGCGCTTCGAGAAGGGCGAGACCAAAAACGACGAAGCCCTCTCGAAAGCGCTGGCTGCGCTGGCTGAGATCTACGTCAACGACGCTTTCGGCAGTGCCCACCGCGCCCACGCCAGCACGGTTGGGGTGGTTCAGTACGGCCACCTCCCGGCCGTCGCCGGTTTCCTGATGGAGAAGGAGCTCAAGGCGCTGGGGGAGGCCCTTGAGCAGCCGGAGCATCCCTTTGTGGCGATCCAGGGTGGTGCTAAGATCAGCGACAAGGTCGGTGTCCTGAAGCGCCTGCTCGAACTGGCCGACCGGGTCCTGATCGGCGGCGGCATGGCGAATACCTTCTTCAAGGCGCAAGGCTACGCCGTTGGCGCCTCCCTGATCGAGGAGGAGGCCGTACCACAGGCGCGGGAATTGTCGGCGTCGGCCGGCGACAGGCTCATGCTGCCGGTCGATATGGTCATTGCCGACCGATTCGCGCCCGACGCGACCAGCCGGGTCGTGCCGGTGGGTGACGTGCCGGAGGGCTGGATGATCCTCGACATCGGCCCGAAGACGGTTGACGCCTACACGCAGGTCATCCAGGGCGCCAGGACTGTGCTCTGGAACGGGCCGATGGGCGTTTTCGAGATGGCCCCGTTTGCGACAGGTACGTTTGCGATTGCCCGGGCCCTGGCTGAGCTCAAAGATGCGACCACGATCGTCGGCGGCGGCGACTCGGCGGCGGCGGTTGCCGAAGCCGGTCTGACCGATGAGATGACCCACGTCTCGACGGGTGGTGGCGCCAGCATGGAGTTCCTCGAGGGGAAAGAACTGCCTGGGGTTGCCGTCCTCGACGAGCATTGAACCTGCCAGGTTGGATCATGAGGAAGATGCTGCGCACCAAGATTGTCGCGACGATCGGGCCAGCGTCACGCTCACCGGAGATGCTCGAGCAGTTGATCCGAGCGGGCGTTGATGTCGTGCGCCTCAATATGTCGCACGGCGACCAGGCGATGCACGCTGAGAATATCGAGCGTGTGCGTGCCGCCAGTGCGGCTGTCGGGCGTCCGGTAGCGATCCTGGCCGACCTCCAGGGGCCCAAACTGCGCGTGGGCGAGATGGCCGGTGAGGGCGTCGATCTGCTCGTCGGACACAAGGTCACCCTGACTACCGACGGGGAGACGGTCGGCCACGATCAAATCATTCCGGTGCAATACGAGGGCCTGCCCGCGGCTGTCGATCCCGGTGACCGGATCCTGCTCGACGATGGCCTGCTCGAGATGCAGGTGCTCGACAAAACCGACAGCACCATCACCGCGGAGGTGGTCATCGGCGGGCTGCTCAAGAGCAACAAAGGCCTCAACCTGCCGAGGGCCTCGCTCGCCATCTCGGCGATCACCGACAAGGATCGAGTCGACCTCCTTTTCGCGCTCGAGCACCAGGTGGACTGGGTGGCCCTCTCGTTCGTGCGCACGGACCAGGAGGTGTTGGAACTCAAGGAGCTCATTCGCCAGGCGAGTGCCTTCGGCCGGCCGGTGCCGGTAATCTCGAAGATCGAGAAGCCTGAGGCCTTCCGCAACATTGATGCGATCATTTCCGTCTCCGATGGAATCATGGTGGCACGAGGTGACCTGGCCATCGAGACCTCATCCGAAGAGGTCCCGATGATGCAAAAGACCATCATCCGCAAGTGCAATCGCGCGGGTGTCCCAGTCATCACCGCCACGCAAATGTTGGACTCGATGATCCGCAACGCGCGCCCGACCCGCGCCGAGGCCAGCGACGTCGCCAACGCGATCCTCGATGGAACCGATGCAATTATGACCTCGGGCGAGACGGCCGCCGGCAAGTACCCGCTCCGTACGATCGAGACGATGGTCAAGATCGCGGCGCGCGCTGAGCAGGCCCTGTTTGAGGCCGGGCCGCGCTTCTACCCCGACGAGGAGATTGGCGTGGCGGCGGCTGTTGCGCACGCGACCGTCGAGACAGCGGTCGAGCTACACGCAGCGGCGATTATCACCCCCACAGTGTCCGGATCGACACCGCGCCTTGTCAGCCGGTACCGCCCGCCGCAGCCAATCGTGGCGACAACGCCCAGTCCGATGGTCCAGCGCCAGCTCGGGCTCTACTGGGGGGTGGTCCCGCTGCTGGCACGTCGCACCGAGAGCACGGACGAGATGATCAACAGCTCGGTGCGGGCGGCGCTCGAGGACGGGTTAGTGAAAGAGGGCGATACGGTGGTCCTGACCGCCGGCACGGCTGGCAGCCCGCCGGGTTCGACCGATCTGATGAAGGTCCAGGTGATCAAGCGCGTGCTTGGCGAGGGCACCGGTGTCGGGAGTCAGCTGGTGGGCGGCAGAGTCCGGCGGTTGGAAGCGCCGGTCGACCCGCAGGTGGAGATCGAATCTGACGAGATCATCGTGACGGCCCGCACGGACCGCTCGTTCGTGGCCGTAGCCCAACGCGCCGCCGGCCTGGTCGCGGAGGCTCACGGCCTCAGCTCCCACGCTGCCATCCTGGCCGTCGAGCTGGGCGTACCGGCGATTGTTGGGGTCGAGAACGCGACTCGAATCCTCAAGGACGGCCAGCTTATTACGCTGGACACCCGGCAGGGGCTCATCTACGAAGGCCACACCACATAAGCGATTGGAGATCGGAGATTGTCATACCAATCTCCGGTCTCTCATCTCCCATTTCCAATCCCGAACAGGAGCATGACGAGTGGAGTCCCAGCAGAACAACAGCCAATTCAAGGTTGTCGGCCGACCGGTCAGGCTGCGTGATGGTCTGGAGAAGGTCGCCGGTCGAGCGCAGTACGCGGCCAACGTCCCGCGTCCCGGCATACTCCATTGCCGCCTCCTTCTGAGTCCCTACGCCCACGCCCGTATCAGCGCCCTGGACACCGGTGCTGCCGAGGCGCTCACCGGCGTCGTGCGGGTCGTCACGGCGGCCGATTTGCCGCCGCTTCCGCCGACCTCCCGCCATCGTCTCCTCCTGGCGCGCGACCAGACCCTTTTCGTCGGCCATCCCGTCGCGGCGGTGCTGGCGGAAAGCGAGGCGACCGCCGAAGACGCCCTCGACCTGATCGAGGTGGAGTACGAGATCCTCCCGGCGGTTACCACTATCGAGCAGGCATTGGCGCCAGGCGCGCCGCTGGTCTGGCCGGAGG
>DOUV01001006.1 GCA_003520455.1 Chloroflexota bacterium
GCCAGGGGATACCGGTCGATATCCAGCACCACACAGTCCGCCGCGACGTGACCGGCCTGCCTGCCCATCTGGCAGATCAGGGTGACCTCTGCGACAAGCGCCACCTCGGGCCAGCCACCCAACAGCCTGGTGCAAGCCTGCCGCTCAGAGGCTTCCTCGCTCATCAACACGACACGAATGGGTCTCGACTTCACCGCCCACTCCTCCAAATGACAATGCTTTTCTCCACTCTACACATCAGATACGCTAGTTACGATCCTGCACCACGACAGGGACGACTTCTTGAGCATGCAAGGGACAGTCAGCGTGGAAAGTCCCCGCCTGTTTGGGGATGAAGGCAATCGCGTCAGACTCGCCCGGATTGGCATGCAGGTGAACCCATTTCCCCGTCGGGCAGATCCCGGACAGCGAATCACAGATGTGGTATGGGAGGGCCTTTGCCTGGCGAAGTTGCTCGTCGGGCGCCGATTTGGCATCCGACACCTGCAGCCAGCGCAGCCGATCCGGCTGGAGATCCTCGATATGGAAGTGGTGTTCTTCGTCGGTCTGGTTGTCGAATACGATGATGACCGGTTCACCCTGCTGCAGTTGCAAGTTATTGACGGAGTAACCATCCCTGGTCATTGCGATTCGCAGGACGCGTGCGTTCGTCAGGTCCAGGCTCACCATCGATGATTCAGCCGCTGCCATCCCGATCGTGAGATGGGCATCCTTGGCCGGCCAGCGCACTCGTTGGTGCCCGTTCAGTACCAGCGTTACATCTTTGCCCGGCGTCGGCTGAGACGAGAATTGGATGACTGAGGTGCGGTGATGCAACTGAGTCGGGTGCACCTCGACCCGCGATGGCGCCAGAGGGCCATCGAGGGTCTCAAGCTCAGCACTGACCGGCTCGTCTGGCAGCGCCCCTTCGTGAACAGACTCCGCAAGGATAAATACGTTGCCGCGATCTGGTTGCCAGTTGTTGTAGGCATCTGCGGGCATCGAAGCCCGCACAAAGCTCGCGGTCGCCCAGACGGCTTCGAGTTCTACAACGCCGCCGTTGCCGTCCGGGATTGAGATCGTTCGGGTCAGATGTTCCCTGAGGACCGCAATAGCCGCCGCGTCGCTCGGCGTATCCGAGGAATCCGCACTGTGGACGTGACTGACCGCCTGCACCGATTTGGCCGGCGTATTCGTCGTAGGGTTCGGGGTTGGTGCTGCCGCCGAGTCAGCTTGCACTGGAGCAACAACTGTTTTGGAAGCGGTGCTGCAAGCGGCGGTGCTGAGTGCAAGCAGGCTGACGATCGCTCCAATCAGGAATGTGGATACTTGCCGTTTCGCACCGCCTGAGATGGTCTTTGCGTGTCTCCCGCTCATTTTTCATCTCCTCAACTGCTTGTCGCTCGGTATGAGACAGACGGGGCAACCACCCTGCCAGTGGCTGCCCATCTGTCCGCAGATCTATTTCACCGTAATTAAGCCCTGCATGCCGGGGTGGAGATTGCACACCAATCGGTAGGTCCCGGGCTTGTCAGGTTTCCAGGTGAAGGTCACGTCCTCCTTTGGAGCGATGAGATCTTGATTGCCGGCCAGCACCGTCGTTCCGGTTAGTGGATATACCACCATCTGATGGCCAACAACGCCGACGTTTTTGCCGTGGAAGGTGACTTCCTGGCCGACCTGGACCGAGATCTGATTGGGCTTGAAGTAGGTCTCACCCATCTCGACCTCGACCGTTGCGGGCTCCGGCTGGCTCATCACGGTCGACGGCTTCGCCTGTCCCTCGGCAGAGGTCGAGGTTGTCTCGGAGGCGCTGACCGTCACACCCAACAGGTCGCGCTTGGCTTGAAGCGCTTTGCCATGGAGGCCACTCTGGTCCGCGAGGACCACGCCGGTGAAGTCCGGTCGATACTCCACAAAGGCGCCTGAGTGCGTACTGCCGCCGCCCGGCATCGGGATGCGCATTTTCACAGTCCGATTCCCCATGTCCCACACCACAACTTCGAAGCTCGAATTGGCAGTCACCCACAACTCGTTCCGATCGGGGTTGGGATGGACGGTCCCGTGGTCTGCCCGGATCCACCCGGTATTCCAGTTATCCACCGGGGACATGACGCCGACATCTACGAGGCCGATGTTCTTGCCGCGGTTGTGCGAGGACTCGCCCTTTTCAATCGTCCAAAGGTTGGTATCATCCCAGCCCAGATGGCAACCGTAAGCGCCGTGGACGCCGGTACGCGCCTCGCCCACCACCGCCTGCGCCTGCAGATCCACCTTGAAGACCTCGTCGGAGCCGCCGTCGCAGAGGTAAACGAATTGGTCGTCTGAGCTGAAAGCGGCCCAGATGGGGTCGTAGCCCATCTTATAGTACTTGACCGGCTGCCAGGTTTTCGCGTCGACCTGGGCAAACAGTCCCTCGAGATGATGGCGCACGTCGGGGTCGCCGATTGGACCAGGTGGCAAGCCGACGAAGATCCATTGGGCATCCGGGCTGGCGAATGCCAGGTAGGGATTGGCCTGGAGGACATCGGCGTTAATGCCACCCACAACACGGTTGTTGTCCGCCGGATCAAACGTGTAAATCCCCGACCCAGGGCGCATGATACTATTTGTGCTAATCTGCCAGTTGAAGTCATAGGCCAGGACGCGCGGGTTGCCGTCGGCGTCGACGTAACTGCTGGCATGATGAGGCACACTGCGAGTGCCGATCACCTGATGCAGCTTCAAGGTCTTGGCGTCGACCACCAGCCAGCGGCCAGGCGTATCGCCTTTCGAGAGATCGTATTTCCCGTCCGCCGTTGGGACGTAGAACCAGCGGCCGTCCGGGGACACGCCGAGGCCGTGCGGTTCGTAGTGCGCCTGGTAGCCCAGATCAAACTGCCGGCTGGCCACCACTTCATAGGTGTTCGCATCGATAATTGTCAAACCGGGCAGGTTCACGTCCGTTGAAAGCAGACCACCGTAGCCCGGTCCCAATGACGTCACAAAGACCAGAGGGTGCTTGCTCGGATCCCAGGCCGGCTCGCCACTGGAGTCAAACTCCTGGAGGAGTTTTATCCCCAGCTTCCGCGACCATTCTGTCTCCCACTTATCTGCGGGGGCTGGCTTAGCCGATTGCGCGACGGGCGTTGCGACCTGAACGACCGGCAGCGCAGGCTCCGGGATGGGCTGGGT
>DOUV01000205.1 GCA_003520455.1 Chloroflexota bacterium
CTGACGATCCGGCGGGAACAGGGGCCCCCATGGCTCGGCCTGGAGCGCCAGAGCCAGGCCCACCCTGCCGGGAGCGGGGGATCCGAGGGGAGCCGGGGGCGAGCCATGATCAGGCGGGGCCCCTGGCGCACACAAGTGGGTGAACCAGCGGACCAGGCCGGGGTGGGCCTGGCGAAGCTGGCCCTGGGTGACGCCAGGGGGCCTGATCAAGTTCGTGGCTTTCAGGGCTGACCAGGCCATTGCTGGGAACGTCAGCGCCACGCACTAGGTCGTCACCTCCCTCAGCGGCAAACAACCGCCGGGCTGTGGGGAGGGGGGCAGTCGTGCCGGGGCCTGTCCACCAAGGATAGAGCGCAAAAAAGTGGCCCGCCGGTGGGCGCCGGGCCTGCTCTGCCCGGCGGTTGGGCGGCGGTCCCAACCTCGCCCACGAATCTGCGCTCTACACAGGCATGGCATGTATAGCGCAAAACTCTCGCGAGCTATGCGGCTTGGGCGTAGACTCAGGGCGGTGTCAAAGTCCCCAGGGTGTCATGCTGAGCAAAGCGCTCGCGGAGCGAAGCATCTCTTGCTGCGGCGTCGGAGACCCTTCGCTCCACTTCGTTCCGCTCAGAGCCTGCCCTGAGTGGAACGAAGGGGTGACAGGGTTGTGACTTTGACACCGCCCTGGGCGTAGACTCGAGGCTCCTTGTTGCGCGTTGGTGGGCATGCTATACTGCTATGCCCACACCGTCTAAGGAACGAGAATGAGAGAGCATCAGAACTATCTCGACAAAGCACAGCAGAGCTTACGAGGTGCAGAAAGCGAACTGGAACAACGACGGTTCGACAACACCGCTAACCGCGCCTACTATGCCTGCTTCCAAGCGGCTGTTGCTGCGCTCATGGCAGCCGATGTATTGGCGCAGACTGAAGCTGGTGGAATCATTTCGCATCAGACGGTGCATAGCAGTTTCTCCGGCCTTTTGATCCGCCGCAGGAAAGTTTATCCCCTACGTCTCGCGAGAGTGCTTCAAGATCTTTTGCGTGATTGTATCATCGCTGATTACCGTGCGGTGCCGATCTCCGCTAGCAGGGCGGCCAGGCTTGTCGGCCAGTGTCAGGCATTTGTGAGTGAGATTGAGTCGCACTTGCGAGCCGCGCCAGGAGAAAACGAATGAGCGTAGATGCGCTTGAAATGGGCACCGATGCCATGAGGGTGGAAGTTTCTCACCATGCCAATGAGTTGATCGCCCTGATTCGCCATCGCCACCCAGAGGCTCGCTTTCGCGGTCCGTTTTACTGGTCCCACGAGCACCTTTGGGTCATAGAAGCCTTCTTCAACCACGGCGAGGACTTCGAACTCCAGGAACTGCTGAGCGAGCGCGAAACTGATATCTTGCTCGCAAACGGTATCTGGCTGGTGGTGCTTCCCCTGCCATTATCTGCCCACGAACCCTTTCAGGGATGACCGCTGTCGTGGACCAGTTGCCAATCACCATCGTCGACGCCGACCGCAAACTCATTTTTCCCGCAGCGCATGTCAAAGCTCGCCTCTCGGTTTCTTTCGCGGACACGTTAGCCCTCGCGCCGGCTCAAGAAAAGCAGGCGATTCTGGTTGCGGGCGATCCGGAGTTTCGCAAGGTTGAACAACTGGTAACGATTGAGTAGTTTCTTCACCACCGTCCGCCGTATCAACTCCTGCACGTAGTCCTGGCTCTTCTGGCGATAAATCCGGTGGGTGGCGAGAAACATTGGGTTGACGAACAGCGTCAACAAGCACCGCTCGTCCCAGCCCAGCTGCACGTACTCCTCGATCGAACATGCCCCGCGTCTCAGGCGGTGCATTCGCGCTGTGGCTCGCGGCGCGTGCTGCGGACGTACCAGGCGAGCAGCGCGGCCGCCAGGGCGAGCAGCAGTCACTCCTCGGGCTCCGGGTCGAGTGTGTCTAGTTGATCCAGCTCGGACCGCTGGCGCCGCATCTCGGCCAGGATCAGCCGGCGCGCCGCGAACGCCGCGAAATCATGGCCAGCAGCGTGGATTGTGACTGCGTCGTCACGACCGGCGTCGGCCGCCTGGGTCGAAAGGGTCATCCACAGGTAGCCGTCGATTACGTCCCGCGTCGTGCCGGCGGGCACGACGGACGATGCATCGCTCTCGCCGGCAGCCAGCCGGATCAGCGCTTCCTCGATGTTGCCGGCGACCCCTCCGCCGCTGGCCTGGATCGCCTCCAGCGTCCCATCGTCGTAGCCCAGTGGGAAGTCGCCGCCGAGATGCACCAGCCAGACCGGTGCGCCGGGCACCGGGACGTCAATGTCGCCGGCGCCCAGCTCGTAGCCGCTGCCGTCGGTGAGGACCACGATCGCGTCGTAGGTCCGGCCGGCGTGCAGGGCGTCGAACTGGGCCAACAGCTCGGCGGCGTTCTGCCCGCCGTAGTACATGATGCGCTCGCTGTCGAGTGCGGCCAGGCTGACACGCGACGGCCCCTCGCCGCGGTACGGTGACGCCGTAAGATAGACGTCGACGGCCGCGCCCGCCTGTGCGACCTCGGAGAGCCGCGCCAGCGCCATGGTTACCTCAACGTCGTGCCCGGCCATGCTGCGCGTCTCCACTCACCACGGCTCGACTTTCGCCAGCTCGGCCGGATCCGCCGCCACCGGGATGACGTGCACGACCACGCCATCTTCTGCCAGCCGGCGGAGCTGGTCCCTGAGCGCTGCGCTGTACGCGGCCATCGCCTCGCTCGTCTGCGTGGCCTCCGTCGCCGGGCGACCATCCGTCAAGGGCAGGATGGTGGGCCGCTCTGCTGGGTTGCTCTCGCGCCGCAATTCCTCTCCGGCAAGAGCAAGCGCGTCGGTCGTATCGGTCCAGCCCATCCCTTCCGAGTTGGCCAGCGCTTCCCGCAGCGTGGCGCAGGCCTCGGGCGTGTCGAGCGGAGTCAGCCCGGCCTTTTATGAATGTTGTATTTTTACTCCGGTAAGCCCGCGGCTGTGGACTTACCGGAGTAAATTCTCAAACTTCATTCAGGCCGGCCCGGAGAGAGAGGGCGAACGCCGCGAGGGTGTTGGGTGTACGTCCGAAGCGGAGATCCGGCGAGATGAGGGAAGGACAGAGGCTGGCAACCGCGGCGAGCTTGTCGCGATCCGCGCTGATGGATGATCGTGGTTTCCGGCCGGTCGCTGGGCAGGGCGACGCGCGGGAAACGCGACCCGTTGCCGTCTCCGGATGGCACGGGTCCGGAGCGGTGAGGAAGCGAGCGAGGGTCTTTACGAGGGGGCTTCGCGAGGCGCCGCGGTCCTGCGCCCTTCGGCGCTCGCCGCCGACGATCAGCCCGGGTCAACTGCCAGGGATGAACCTTCACCAACGGCATCCAATAGACGTAGACGGACGGAGGTGGTGGGGTGGGTTTGTGGTACAACTTGGTCGGCAACCAATTGTCGTACATTGCGCCCACGATGACCCCTGCGATGACCGGCCCGGCGAGGAAGAGGTGGATCTCGGTATAGCCCTTCAGCTCAAAATCCATCCGCCGTTCCGCCAGCTCATTCACAAAATAGTTCAAATCCTCCTGTCCGTGGATGCCGAACACCTTGATCTCTTCAATCGGCATCTGCCACTGCCTGGACGCTAAAAACTGCTGTACCTGCGTGCGGATCGAGTCGCTGCTGGGCAACAGGGTAATTGCAAGGGCGACGGGTTTCGGCGTCTGGATTCCCTCGTTCGTGCGCACCATCTCCTCGAACGTCGTTGGCGACACGCGGGGCGCGCGGCGCAACAACCGGTTGTGGCGGTAGAGTTGCAGCGCGGCATAGGCCGAGAAAATCACCGTCAAGATACCGAGCAGGCTCGAGATATTTCCCACCCTTTGCGCCGCTCGCAACGCCTCCGCTTCCAGCTCGCTCAGGCTCCGTTCTTCGGCTTGCGCCCACGTCGCCAGTTGCTCGGCCATGGCCTACACCTGAGCCACCATCTGCGCCACGAACCCTTCTCGCCGCGCCTTACTCGTGCCATGATCCATCGTAGCCTCCACCTTTCGGGTGCCAGTGTCTTGGTCTCACAACCTCACTGTACTCACTCTCTCGGGTGGAGGCTAATTTTTCCCTTGACAACGCGTGCCTGCACCCTTGGGGGAAATTTTCGCGAGAGTCGACAATAGCGATCGACCGTTGTCCCGCGACAGCGTTTAGGGGCGCGGGATCGAAAGCCCCTGCGTCGTAAGCCACGCTCGCCCTGTCGCCAGGAGCATTTGCCACTCGTGTGGTGCCAGCCAGGGCAGAAGTCCCAGACCAAGAGGTGGAAGTAACGTGAGCCTCCAACCCGGGAGCCGGGCCACCGCCACCACGCTGCGAACCAGAGCCAGATCGCCAGCGGCAAGAGGAGAAGAACTCGAGCCGGGTCGATCGTCAAGGGAACCAGCCCCCAGGCGACCCGCCAGCTCTCGGCCCACAGCGGCCGGGTGCGGTCGGCAACCAGCCAGAGGATTCCACCCGCGAGAAGCACGTCGCGGCCAACAGGAAGAGCATTCCGGTCCACAGACTCTTGACGCCCCTGCACGGCAAGTCGACCTGCGACACACCGTTCTCGAGCACGAGGATCGTGTCGATGCCGA
>DOUV01000401.1 GCA_003520455.1 Chloroflexota bacterium
GGAGATATGGGTAATAGATAGATCAAAACAGGCATGACAATGCACGAGCAAACGGAGAGGAGATGCTATGGCGACTGATATTCCCGACACCGATCGGGTGACGAGCGCCCAACAGGAAGTGATCGAACAGAGAGTCCGCCAGATCGTCGCGAAGGCTCTGGAGCTCGACGTCGACGAAGTCCAGCTTTCGTCCTCGCTCGTCGACGAACTGGGCGCCGAATCGCTTGACCTGCTCGACATCGCCTTCATGCTCGAGCGGGCCTTCAAAATTGAGTTCCCGCGCATCGATATCCTGGAGCGAGCCGCCGGACACTTCGGCGAAGAGTCCCTGGTTGTGGATGGTGTCGTCACCGACTTTGGCCTGGCGCTCCTCCGACGGGGCATGCCGGAGATCGCCTCGGAGCGGCTGCAAGCGGGAACGCGCGACGTCGACGTGATGCGGATGATCACGGTGCAGAGCTTCGTTCGCATCGTGACGCGGCTGCTGGAGGCCAAGGAACAGTTCCCGAGGACGTGTCCGGCCTGCGGCGCGATGATGGAGGAATCGGACATCATGCCCGAGTTCGTCTGTCCGGCGTGCGGCACGATTCAGCCGCTCCCGAGTGGCGACGAAATCCTCCTGCAAGATCTGATCGCCCTGGCAGACGACAGAAACGGGTCTTCTCAATAATCCAGGGCGCGGGGGCTCGGACGGGCGGCACAGCAGCGTGCCCGCCGCCCCGTTTCCCTCCTTGTTAGGAGCACAACGCGTGCGATTCCTCCTGATCGATCGCATTCTGGAACTCGAGAGCGGCAAGCGGGCAACCGGCATCAAGAATGTGACCATGAGCGAAGATTTCTTCGCCTATCACTTTCCTGATATGCCAATCATGCCCGGCATGCTGATCACCGAGTCGCTGGTACAGCTGGCCGACTGGGTCATTCGCGAGAGCAGCGACTTCACGTGCCTGAGCCTCGTCACCGGGTTCGAGCGCTTGAAGTTCCGCCAGATCGTCCGGCCGGGTGACCAGCTTCGGCTTGAAGTCGAAATCGTCACCTGGGAAGGCCAGCAGGCCGTCGTGAAAGGCAAGGCTTTCTGTGACGGCAAACTGGTGACGGCGACAGATTTTACCCTCGCCGTGCAGCCGGTCGAGCCCTGGCTGACGCCTGGCGAGGCGCGGCGCCTCTTCCAGATGATTCATCCCGTACCGGCCTCTTGACAGGGGGAAAGGGATTGAAGGAGAGACGACCCACCGGGTCGTCGCTACGAGAGGATCATTTGTAAAGTGGGTAGCTATGGACAGTTTTGAGAGCGATTCTGGCTTGCGGCGGGTGGTCGTCACCGGCATGGGGGCGATCACGTCGCTGGGGCGGGACGTCGACACGACCTGGAAGGCTCTGCTTGAAGGGCGCTCCGGTATCCGCCAGATCCGCCAGTTCCCGAGCGACGACTTCCCCGTGAGGATCGGCAGCGAGGTCGATCTGGATGGGATCGAGCTTGAGGGGACAGAGGACCTCGCGCCGCTGATGAGCCGCTCGGTCCAGTTCGGAATCTGGGCACTCGAACAGGCCTGGCAGGATGCCTGTCTCAAGGACGAGGCGATCGACCCCTGGCGATCGGGTGTCTGCATCGGCGCCGCCAGTTTCCCGATCCTGGAAGGCGACCTGGCCCGCCCCGAGTATATTCTGCACGCCGACCACTACCATGTCGAGCATTACCTCGAACTCTGCCGCCAGATGCCCGAGCTCCTGGCGCAGCGCGACATTGGAACCGTCGCGACGCTTCTCTCCATGCGCCATCCCCTATATGGCATCAGCACCACCGTCCAGACCGCCTGCGCTTCCGCCACACAAGCCATCGGCGAAGCGTATCACATGATTCGGCACGGCGAGGCCGACCTGCTTGTCTCGGGAGGGACCGATAGCATGATGTCGGCGCTCCCGGTGATCGGCTTCAGCCTGCTCGGCGTGACATCATTTTTCCAGGGAGACCCCACGAAGGCCTGCCGTCCCTTCGACCGGAAACGCGACGGGCTCGTCGTCGGGGAGGGAGCCGGTATCGTCATCCTGGAGGAACTCGAGCACGCCCGGCGCAGGGGGGCGCGTATCCACGCCGAGGTGATTGGGTACGGTTCGTCCTGCGACGGGTACCGTTTCACCGACAGCCATCCCGAGGGATACGGCCCGATCAGTTGTATGCGGGCGGCGCTCGAGGATGCCGGCATCGCCCCGGAGGCTGTCGACTATATCAACGCGCACGGCACCGCGACGGTCCAAAATGACCGGACCGAGACGACGACGATCAAGCGCGTCTTCGGCGATCACGCCTACCGCGTCCCCATCAGCTCAACGAAGTCGCAACTCGGCCATCTCATCTGTGCGGCAGGTGGTATCGAATTGATCGTCACGGTCCTCGCCATGAACCAGGGCATCATCCCGCCCACGATCAACCTGGAGCATCCCGATCCGGCCTGCGATCTAGACTACGTCCCGAACCGGCCGCGGCCGGCCAGGATCCGGATCGCGATCTCCAACTCCTTCGGCTTCGGTGGACAGAACGGGACCGTCGTCGTGCGGCGATGGGAGGAGTGAGGGGTGCGATTCCTATTCCTCGACCGTATCCTCGAGGTGGAGCGCGGCAAACGGCTCCTGGCGACGAAGACTGCCTCCATCATGGACGAATACTTCACCATGCATTATGCGCGCCAGCCGCTGATGCCGGCCGCGCTGGTGATCGAGTGTCTCGCCCAGGCCGGCGGGTGGTTGAACATCATCAGCCGCGATTTCAGAGTCAGGACGGTGCTGGGTCTCCTCGAAGAGGCCCAGATCCGGCGCCCGGTCCGAGCGGGAGATCTGCTCATCGTAGAAGCCCAGATGATGTACATGCACGTGGACGGTGCCACGCTTCGGGGGGAGGTTCGGGTTGACTCCGAGGTTGTCGCGACCGTCGGCCGCCTGGTATTCGCCAACGAAACGGTTCAGGACGTGGCCTTTGCAGAGCGACAGCGCGAGCACTTCCACTATGTCGCCGGTGGGTACCGGCTCTCGCAAGATTGATAAGAAGGGGGCGAGGGGGATCAGGCGCGGTTGAGCCACGCGCAATCCCCTGCATGCCCCCGGATTATGGGGTTGGTATATGGTGACGCACGAGCGGGTAGTCGTGACCGGCGTCGGTGTAGTCTCACCACTGGCCACCCACGCGCAGCCCCACTTCGGGCGACTGCTGCTGGGAGAGTCGGGGATGACGGTCTCAGACCGACCGGAGTACCGCACCTTTGCCTCGGCTCTCGAGGCCAGGGTCAACGATTTCGATCGCAGCCGCATGATCACGAACCGGGTGTTGCGCAAGCTGTTGTCGCCGAGTGCAGCCTACGCGTTGACGGCAGCAGGCGGGGCCGTTTGCGACGCCGGGTTGGAGGGCCGCAGTGATCTCTTGAAGCGTTGCAGCCTCTACGTCGGCTCAATCGCCGTGGATATCGATGCCGAAATCTTCATCCCGGCGTTCAAGGCCTCGCTCGGCCAACAGGGCGATTTCGAGATATCGCGCTTCGCCACGCGCGGCATCAAGTTGTTGGACCCCCTCTTCCTGGTCAAAGCCTTGCCAAACGCCGGGTTGTGCGGTATTTCCATCCAGCATCAAGTTCTCGGGCCGAACGCCAACATCACGAACGGTGCCGTATCCGGACTGCAGGCCGTCGCGCTGGCCGCCGCGTCGATCTGGCGGGGCCAGGCGAAGGTTGCGCTGGCCGGCGGCTACGACTCGCTGCTCCGGATGGACTGCGTGGCCGAACATCTCATCGCCGGCCGCCTGTCGAAGCGCCACGCCGAGCCTGAATCAGCCTGCCGCCCGTTCGACCAGGAGCGGGATGGGTACGCGCTCGGCGAAGGCGCGGCCTTCGTCATGCTCGAGGCGGAATCGCATGCTCGGGCTAGGTCGGCGCGCGTCTACGGCGAAATCCTGGGCGTCGCCCATACGGCTGACCCGACGCTGATCCGGCGGCCGGAATCGGACGACGGCCGGGCCCTCGAACACGCCGCGCGGCAGGCCCTGCGACAGGCGGGAAGCGGCCCGGACGACGTGGAGGTCATCTTCGGCGACGGCCTGGCGACCGAGGTGGACGACCTTCGCGAGGCCGGGGTGATCAAGCGCCTGGTCGGTGAGGCGCCCGTGCCGTTCACAGCGGCCACCCCCGCCCTGGGCTTCACCGGTGCAGCGAGTGGGGTATTCTCGCTCGTCCACGCCCTGATGGCCCTGGCCCGCCAGGTTGTCCCGCCGCTGATCAACTGCCGGCGGCAGGACCCACGCTGCCCCGTGTACTTCTGCGACCGCGCTCAGGAAGCTCGCTTCCGGCGGGCGTTGGTCTGGAACAGCGCCTGCGGCCAGAAAAATGTCGCCGTATTCGTGGGTTCTCGTTGAGAATGCCATCACCTGTTCTCTTGCTCGGGCTCCTCGTCCTGCTGGCCTGTGCCCGGCTGTATCTTCGCCAGGGTTCCCTGATCTTCAGACCGGGCCCCGCCGTCTCAGGATCGCCGGCCGACCTTGGGCTTCGCTTCGAAGATCTTGGCCTGCGCTGTGCGGATGGTGTGATGATTCAGGGATGGTGGGTGCCCGGCCGGATGGAGAGCAAGTCTGTCGTCTTCTTCCACGGGAGCGACGGCAACATCACGCACGAGCTGGCGACCTTGCGGTTCCTCCACGGACTTGGTCCGAATGTGCTCATGGTGGACTACCCCGGCTATGGACGGAGCGACGCACGGACGAGCGAGCGCGGCTGCTACCAGGCCGCCGAAGCCGCCTGGAGCTTCGTCACGGAGAGCAGGGGATTCCACGGCGAGGATGTGATCGTCTTTGGGCAGTCGCTGGGCAGCGCGGTGGCGACCTACCTGGCGACCACTCGAACGTGTGGCGGGTTGGTGTTTCAGAGCGGCTTTAGCTCGGTGCCGGATATGGCAGCTGCGATCTACTGGTATCTTCCGGTGAGGTTCTTTGTTCACACCAGGATGGATTCGTTGAGGCGGATCGCCGGCTGCCACTGCCCTGTTCTCGTGCTTCACTCCGAGGACGACGAGCATATCCCCGTCGCCCAGGCCTTCCGAGTCTACGCGCAGGCGCCCGGGCCGAAGAAGTTCGTGCGTCTGGGGGGGCCGCACTCCAGCACTCAGTGGCGGCGGGATCCTGACGTTCGCGCGGCGTGGACGGAATTGCTTGCCGGGCGCACCGAACAGTGGCCTGGTGCCCTGCCCCATCGTGACGGCGGCCCGCCCCCCGCCGCCGGCCGGCTCCCCGGAGATGCGCAAGAGGGTACGGGGGCCTTGGCGCGCGGCGGGGCTGGGCGCCAAGGCCCCCACGCCCCGGATTCGTGAAACGATACCAGAAAGAGGGG
>DOUV01000428.1 GCA_003520455.1 Chloroflexota bacterium
AGCCGCGCCAGGACGCGCCCGCGGAAGGCTGAATCCGGCGCTCCGGAGCGCCTGAGCAAACGGTGCAACGGGGTTGCCGGCTCGTCCAAAACCGCGTCCGCCGCTTCGGCCGCGGCCTCGTCCGCCGCCATGCGCTCGATCGCCTCCAACACCTGCGAGATAATCCGGCTCCTGGCGGGCTCCGGCAGGCGAGGCGCGATCCAGGAGAGGGCCGACACCCGTCCGGCCTCCCCCGGCAGAGTCTGCGCGGCTGTCTCCGCCTGCGGGAGCCATGCGTCCGGCAGGTATTGTGCGAGATCCACCAGCGCTCGTTGTCTCGCCCCGGCGGTTTCTGTCCATGGACCCCCGTCAACAATCTCCTGCCAGGCATCGAGGGCTCTCTGTGGATCGCCGACCCGGGCCAACTGGGGCCCGACGGCCGCGAGCGCGGTGGTTCGGTCGGAGTCAGTGCCGAAGGAGCGCGCGATCTCGAGCGCGCGCAGGAGCGCAGCGTGTTGCCCCGACGCGCCGAGGAGCGGCGCAATCTCCGCGAGGACGCGGGCCTGAACAGCCGTCGTCCCGGTCGACGTCACGGCATCCGGTGCTTCCGCACCGGAGCCCACCTTGATCGATACCCTGGCCAGCTCTTCCAGCGCCAGTCGCCGCGGGCTGCTCCCCAGGTCGCTTCGCTCCGGCATGGTCCGCGCGAGAGTCAATGCCTCGCGCAGCATCTCCACCTTGGGCAGCGGCGCGGTCGAGTCGGCCAGCTGGATCAGGGTTTCAAAGCGATCCCAGACGGTGGGGATCTGGCTCACGGCGGTCAGGACCTGCGGGGCCGTCCACTCGCCGGTCGTGGCCAGCGCGACGAGCAAGGCCGCAGGGAGCTTGCCGGACAGGCTGTGCAGCGTCGCTGTCGCGACGGCGTAGCGCACCTCGCGCCCCAGGCCCTGGGTCCACTCCGGGTGCTGCCGCGCTTCGGCGTCGCCGTCCGTTTCCTCCAGCCACTCGGCGTTGATCTCTTCCGTCGCCTGCCAGGCCTGCGTGAGGTCGCGGAGAAAGGTCGCAGCGCTGGGATCGGCCGTCATCTGCGCCTCGTACCACGCGTCGGCTTCGACCAGTGCGAAGAGCTTCTCGTGCTCCCCTCCCAGCCGCAGGTGGGTACTGAGAGAGCGAAACGGGTAGCCGTCGTGCAGCTTCCGCGCCTTGGGTGATGCCAATCCGGGCAATCCCCGCTCTAAGCCACCCCAGCGACGCGCGTAAAAGCCGGTGATACGCTGATGTTGCCCGGCTTCTCGGCACCAGTAGCGGGCCGCCCGATCGGGGTCGAGCAGAAAGCTGGCGAATGAGCTGTGATAGATCGTGTACCTCCGCTGGCTGGGGGGCCGCGACCGGTCCGCCTCGAGAAAGTGGGCCAGCGCCTCCAGCGTCGGCCGGAGTTGGTCCGGCTCCACACCCACGAAATCTGCCAGCTGTTCCTCGCTGAGTACTTCCCGCGCCACGGCCAGCGTGCCGATGACGGGCGCGTGTTTCGCCGTCCACACCGCCGGATCGTCTCCGAAGAGCCGGTCGAGGAACTCGAGGTACAAGCGGTCAAGCCCGTCGGGGAATGCTTCGAGCGTTTGCTCTGTGATCGCTTCCCTCTGCGCCGCGAGCATGCTGAGCAGGTGATGGGCGTACAGGAAGTTGCCGTCGCTCTTCTCGGCCACGGTCGAAGCGAAGGTGTCCGCTCGCAACTGCGGCGCCAGCTTCACGCGCGCCTCGGCACGACTGGTCAGCACCTGCTCCACGTAGCGCTCGATATCATGCCGGCTGGCGGCCAGGCCGTCCCGGGCGGTCAACGAGAGCACGGCCGGTTGGTGCCAGTACTGGCCCAGTCGATCCATCGTCTTTTCGTCGGGTCGGATGGTCACGATGAACCGTACGCCTTCGGGCAGCCCCTCTTGCCGGCTGAGCAGGTCGACGATATTCACCAGGCCGGCGTGAAGCAGGGCTTCATCCAGGCTATCGACCAGGATGGTCACGCGATCGAGATGCCCCTCTTTCAATAGGGCCTCGAGCGGCTCGCGCACCATCCGTATGAAGGCCTCGGCCGCCGAGGCGCCGCTGACTCGGTAGATCAGGCCGATGATCTGGGATCCGTCTTCGGCCGTCTGGACCTGCTGCGTGATCTGGATCTGAACCTGCGGCCCCGAGGGGATCTGCTCCACCCTTTCACGGTAGGCGGGGTACCGGTTGCCCAGTTGGGTTGCCAGAGACTCGGTGAAGACAAAGGGATCGATCTGCCGCTGATCCTGGAAACGGCAGAAGTGGATGGCACTGAGGAAGCCGGGTGCCAGGGCCGACAGTCCAGGCGGAGGGGGGACGCTGCCTTGCGAAAACTGGGCGAGCCGTGTGGCAACGGCGGTCTTCCCGCTGCCCGGCTCACCCGTCACGACAAAGGAGCGCGCTCCATCGGGCCGGGCCAGCCACTCGTCGATCGCGGCGAAGACCCATTCGCGCCCGGTGAAATCGCGGGTGCGCTCGGCGATGTCGGGGAAAAAGTCAATCATCGTGCTGTCGTAACTCCTCAGCTGCTCGGCCTGGATGGCCACATCCAGCCCACTGAGGGACCATCTGAGCCGACAGATCTGACGATCCGCCCGGAGCGGCGGAAGCAGTACCAGAGCCCTTCGCTGCTCGGCCTGGATGGTCAAATCCAGGCCACTGAGGGACCACCTCAGCCGGCGGATCTGACGATCCGCCCGGAGCGGCGAAAGCAGTACCAGAGCCCTTCGCTGCTCGGCCTGGATTGTCAAATCCAGGCCACTGAGGAACCACCTCAGCCGGCGGATCTGACGATCCGCCCGGAGCGGTGGAAGCAGTACCAGAGCCCTTCGCCGCTCGGCCTGGATTGTCAAATCCAGGCCACTGAGGAACCACCTCAGCCGGCGGATCTGGCGATCCGCCCGGAGCGGCGGAAGCAGTACCAGAGCCCTTCGCTGCTCGGCCTGGATTGTCAAATCCAGGCCACTGAGGAACCACCTCAGCCGGCAGATCTGACGATCCGCCCGGAACGGCGGAAGCAGTACCAGAGCCCTTCGCCGCTCGGCCTGGATTGTCAAATCCAGGCCACTGAGGGACCACCTCAGCCGGCGGATCTGACGATCCGCCCGGAGCGGCGGAAGAGTGACGTGCTGTCATTGTTTCTCAAGATCCCGGCCTCTCTTCCGCGCCGCTCTGCGCGAGACGCGCATCAGCGCTGCGCCTCAGCCGCGCGCTGTCCCCCCTGGTGCTGCGCGGAGAGCAACTCGTGAATTTCGCGCCAGTCCCGGCGCACCCAGCCGGCCACCTCGCTCGCCTCGCGCAGCACGGCGAGTGACAACCCAGGCTCCACGTTCTCAAAATACGGGGCCCAATCAGCCAGGCTCCGAATGAAGTCGTCGAGGTCATCGGGGCCGACTGTCACCAGCGCCGCCTCGAAGCGCCCGTCGCGAGCCAGAGCAGCCCCCAGCGCCCGCAACGCGTTCGTCCGGTCCACGTGATTCTGCAGGGTGCGCGCCACTTGCGCTGCCTCGCCGAACACCGCGCCTGCCCGACGGTCGCCGGCCTGAG
>DOUV01000733.1:0-1441 GCA_003520455.1 Chloroflexota bacterium
CGCCTGCCGGTTGCGGCGCCGCAACCGGCCCGGCCGCGGCTGCGACCGCCGACGGCTCGAAGAAGGGCTGCAGCAGCGGAAACGCGGTCCGCCCGAGACGGATATTGTCATGATGCCAATCGCGCGTGAAGAGGTGCATTCCCCCAGGGATGTGGGTGCGCGGCTCGGGAACCAACCCGTCGTTCGCCCCGCCAAGGGACAAACCGGCAAACCAGAGAGGCGCGAAGAGCGGGCCCCAGTTTGTGCCGCTGCCGGTGAAATAAGGAACGTTGGCCTTCTCGGGCCGGCCATCGGTCAGCGAGCGGAAGTAGCGCATGTAGGCAGGCTGGAGGATGTAGAGCCCGTCGTCCTTCTCGCCCAGGACCGCTGCCAGCCACCCGCCCCACCATGAGTAGCCAAGGTCGGCCAGCGGGGTTCCCCAGTGGGGCGAGGCCAGGGTAAAGACGCGGCTGACGCGCCGGGCGGCGCCGTAGTGCACCACGGCGGTGTCGATGTCAACCCCGCCCTTGCTATGCCCGATGAGGATCACCTGCTCGACACCGTAGTGGTTGGCGATGCGGTCAATTTGGCCGCGGAGCGTCTCTCCGTTGGACCACATGCTCCTGGATGGCGTGCCCGTCGGCCCATCGAGTTGGACGAAGGCGGTACGATAGCCGGCGTTGTAGGCGTACAGATACGTATCGTTGACGCCCGAGTAGAGAGTCGGCCCCCACCACGATGGGCCGATCCCTCGGCGTCCATGGACGAAGACCAGGACCGGCCGGCTCGTGCCGCCCGGGGGGACGGCACCCCACCAGATGTCGCCAGCAGCGTCCTGGAGAGGAGCCGCGGGCGTCACCGGGAGCGGGCGAGCGAAAGCGACCGAGAGAGTCACAAGAACGAGGGCGAGGGCCAGCAGGGGCAGACGCCGCGTCATCGGGGACACCTCCTTGCGTAGGATCAATTGGGCAAGATGGGGAATTCAAAGCGAAAGGGGGAAAGGTGTCAATCCCGTCGCCTGGTGACCGCTCTCTCGAGTCCAGCCGCCAATGACAGGGACACTGCCTGTCGGCGGCGGCCAGGAAGGCAATATTCCTTCGCTTGCAACGCCGCCCCTCGCCGCGTCGCTGATCCTCTCTTGGAGCTCATCCTCGAGGTCGCACCAGGTCCCGCCACCCCAATGGTGTCGCTCTTCTGACACAACAGGGTCGCTCAAAAGTGCCACGTGCCAGGTGTAACGTATCTGGGTTATGGTCTCAGGGCGTGCAGAAGGACAGAGGTGCGTCACATCTTGATAACTGATCAACCCTGGGTGAGGCGATTGGGTGTACGCACGAGTTGTCAGGCAGCTGGCGTCGCCGGCAGAACCTAACCCCCCAGCCCCCTTCCCTGCGAGGGAAGGGGGAGACGAAGTGCCGCGCGGCTGGCGGGCCCGCGTCTGACTCCCCTCCCCGCGTCGGGG
>DOUV01000733.1:1530-6930 GCA_003520455.1 Chloroflexota bacterium
CACAACTCCTGCGTACACCCGAGGCGATTTCTACCCTTGACAGGGTGCTTGCGGGGTGATAGAATGAATACGTATACATTCCACGCGACCCACGTCACGACTCCCTCTCGTTGCCTGGCCTTGTAGGAAGTCTCTGTCAAAGTAGCAATAAAACAATCCACTCGAGGAGATTTGACTCTCACAATCGGCAGCGCCATCGTTGCCGGTGAACGACCGGTGACGCGCACTGAGTGCATCGATCAATCGTCGTCGTTCGTTTGGGTGAAAGTCTCGATCCATCCGAAAACCTGATTTGTTTCTTTATTCTCTGGAATTTGGTAGCCAGAAGCAATTAGCTGTACATCGGGCCAACGATGCCAATTAACAGCAAAGAAATCGCTGCTCATGCAGGCGTCTCGCAGGCGACTGTTTCACGGGTCCTCAACAACAAACCTAATGTTCGAGAGAAGACACGAAAACGGGTTCTAAGAGCCATCGAGGAATTGGGCTATTATCCAAATGCGGAAGCCCGAAGCCTCGTGACCAGGAGGACCACTAAATTAGGGCTTGTTGTTTCTGATATTCTGAACCCTTTCTACCCTGAGTTTATAGAAACGGTCGAGGCATTAGCGCGCCGACAAGGCTTCAATGTCTTATTGTGTAACACCCAGCGCGATCCACAAAATGACGAAGTTTACGCGCGCTTACTTATCGAGCAGCGCGTCGCCGGCACAATCTTCAGCTCGATTACGCCTCTAAGCAACGCACCTTCACAATTGTCCCAGGCTGGGATTCCCTTCGTCTTCGTTAATCGATATTTGAAAGACACATCTGCGAATATCGTTATCACCGACAATTTTCAGGGCGCATATAAGATGACGGAATATCTACTCCAGCTTGGACATGTCCGTATCGCGTTTATTCGGGGGCTATCAAATGTAACGACGAGTCAAGATCGGGAAGCTGGATATCGCCGGTGTCTTCAGGATCACGGCCTGGAGGCTGAGATCGTCGTGGAACAAGGCGATTATACCCGCGAAGGAGCTTACGAAGCGACGACTCGACTCTTGCAGCGGTTTCCAGCTGCTCCGAGCGCGATCTTTTGCGCAAACGACTATATGGCGTTTGGTGCACTAGATGCCATTTATCAGCACAATCTGCGCGTACCCGAAGATATCTCAGTTGTAGGTTTTGACAATATTGCACTATCAGCGCTGCAGGCGATCGGATTGACAACGATCGAGCAACCTATTGGCAAAATGGCTTGCAAGGCGATGGAGATCCTTCTTAGCCGTATCGAAGCAGGCAATTCATCTGATTTCCAGACCGTGGTGTACAAGCCAAAGTTGATTGTACGAAGAACAAGCGGACCGCCCCACCAGTTGTCAAATAAGATCGTAACTCCGTGATGTCCGGACGGGGTTCGTATACCCT
This sequence comes from Chloroflexota bacterium, assembly GCA_003520455.1. The sequence continues at coordinate 2,944 of DOUV01000733.1, forward strand.
GACCGATAGCACTTTCTGCTATTCCCGTCCTGGTTGGGGTCGTGATCCGAACCATACCACCCATTCATCGTATTCTGGAATCACACGCCAGTCCAACACTTCGAAGATCGCACGGTACTGCCTGACGAGTGAATCATGCGCTTGCAATCCGGCGATTGTTTCTTCGTCGAAACCTCCCGTTGATGTTGAATGGGCTAGGCTCCTCTTCAGTTCGGCGAAGTTGCTCTTTCCGACTTCCGCCGAGGAGCCTTTTCGTCGATCTGAGTGACCACAGGTAGGAAAACCGACGCTCATGTTACTGAAGGACAAAGTGGCCGTCATCACCGGCGGTGGACGTGGGATCGGGCGTGAGATTTCGCTGGCGTATGCACGACAAGGAGCCCACGTCGTTCTCGCTGCTCGCTCGTTGGAGGCACTGGAAGCGACCCGCAAAGAGGTGGAAGCGCTCGGGTGCCGGGCGCTGGTGATACCCACAGACCTCCGTCAAGCGGAAGACGTCAATGCTCTTGCTGACCAGGCATTGCAGCATTTTGGCCGCGTCGACGTGCTCGTCAACAACAGCGGTATCGGTGGCCCCTCTGCTCCGCTTTGGGAAATAGAGCTCTCCGATTGGGAGGAGACCTTTGCCGTCAACGTCACCGGCACATACTTGTGCTGCAAAGCGTTTCTGCCGTCTATGATCGAGCGCCGCTCAGGCTGTATCCTGATCATCAGCTCGATGACAGGCAAGCGGCCGCTCCTCAATCGCACCCCGTACGCCGCAAGTAAGATGGCTCTGGTCGGGCTTGCCAGGACGCTTGCCTGGGAGACCGGAACACATGGGATTCGAGTCAACCTGATCTCCCCAGGGCCGGTAGAAGGCCCGCGGATCGAATGGGTGATTCAGAAACAGGCCGAGTCACAGGGAATCAGTGTCGCAGAAGCACGCCAGCAGTTCACCGGTGCGTCGCCGCTCAACCAGCTTGTTCCTCCCCGTGATGTCGCAAGTGCCGCCGTCTTTTTGGCCTCCGACATGGCGGCCTCGGTGACAGGAGAAGATCTGAATGTTTCTGCCGGCATCGTGATGTATTGATGATTCTTCTGAAAAGAAGCAGAGCGATGAGGACTGCCAAAAAGAGCTCGGAGTAGAAATGGAACTACATGTTGGCGGCGCCCGAAGGGCACGTCGTAACACGTGGTTTTCATTTCTAACCCATCCTGGCGTAAATCCGAGTCGAAGCCCTTTTTGGAAGAACCATTGAAAGAGAAGCACGCAGCGACTCGCAAGGAGATGCATACCATGCCTAAGTTCATCGATCTTTCACAGGAGATCTACCAGGGGATGTACGTGTACACGGGACATCTGAAGACCGTCATATGGACCCATCATGAGCATGAGGATACGGCCCCCAACTTCGAAGGAGGCTTCTCCTACACATCGAACGGCCTGTTGATGAGCGATCATGGCCCCACCCACGTGGACGCCCTGAGTCATCTGGACCCCCGTCCCGGCGCACCGTCCATCGAGAAAATGCCACTCAATACGTTCTATGGTGAAGCCACCTGCCTGGATGTCTCTCACAAAGAACCGCGGACGTACATCAGCAGCAACGACCTGGATACAGCGGTCGCCAAAGAGAACGTTGAGATCCGTCCAGGCGATATCGTGCTCTTGTACACCGGCACGTATAACCGTCTTCACGGAACCAAAGAGTATACCAGCCAGTATCCGGGTCTGGACGAGTCGGCCAGCGAGTGGTTGGTTGACAAGAAGGTCAAAGCCTTCGGTGTCGACTCGCCCAGCCCGGATAACCCCGCCAGCCATACCTACCCCTGTCACATGATGTGCCGACGGGAAGGGATCACACACTACGAAAATCTCGCCAACCTCGATCAGTTGGTGGGAAAGCGCTTTCTGTTTATCGGCTTCCCCCTGCGCATCCGCAACGGCACGGGGTCACCGGTCAGGGCAGTTGCCGTGCTGGAGGAATGATCAAAAACGGGCCGGGAGACCTTGAATCACGGGAGGTGAGTCTGGTGCGGCTACAAGGAAAGGTTGCCCTCATTACCGGTGCCGCTCGAGGCATCGGTCGAGGCATTGCCGAGAAACTTGCCCAAGAAGGAGCCGCCGTCGTCGTCGCCGATCTTAACCTGGCCGGCGCACAAGAGACTGCTACGGCGATTAGCAACGCCGCGGGCCGGGTGACTGCTATGCAATTAGACGTCGCCGATCCGGGAAGTGCTCGCCAGGTTGTGCGCGAATCGACTGCCTGGGGCGGCGGACATCTGGATATTCTGGTCAACAATGCCGGCATTAACCGAGACGCCATGTTGCACAAGATGACGATGGAGCAGTGGGAAGCGGTGATTCGCGTCAATCTAACCGGCGTCTTCAACTGCCTGCAGCCGGCGGCGATTCTGATGCGAGAGCAAAACGGTGGCCGTATCATCAACATCTCCTCGGCATCCTGGCAAGGCAACATCGGCCAGGCAAACTATGCGGCTGCCAAGGCTGGTGTGATCGGGTTGACGAAAACGGCAGCCAGGGAACTGGCAAGATATCAGATTACTGTCAACGCGATCTGCCCGGGGTTCATTGAAACCGAGATGACCCGAGGCGTTCCACCGAAAGTCTGGGACCAGATGGTGAACAAGATCCTGCTCGGCCGGGTCGGGAAGCCACAAGACGTCGCGAACATGGTGGCATTCCTGGCCTCGGATGAGGCATCATACATCACCGGAGAGGTTATCAACGTCGGTGGGGGATTTACACTCTAGGAGGAGGCCAGACTCGTGCAGAAAGCGTATATCGTTTCCACCGCCCGGACCGCCATCGGTACCTACGGTGGCTCGCTGAAGGATATTCCGCCCCAGAAGCTTGGTGGCACTGTCATTCGGGCTGCCGTCGAACGCGCGGGCATCGACTCGACAGCAGTTGAAGAGGTTGTATTCGGTTGCATCGGTCAGATCGGCATCGACGCTTACATGGCGCGAGCCTGCGCCCTTGAGGGTGGCCTGCCCCAGGAGTCCACGGCCGTTACCGTCAACCGCCTCTGCGGTTCAGGGTTGCAGGCGATCAATCAGGCAGCCATGAGCATCGCCACCAATCAGGCCGACCTCCTGATAGCGGGCGGCGTGGAGTCGATGAGCCGCTATCCCTATCTGTCACGATCGACTCGTTGGGGCGCAAAGTTCGGCCCGGTTCAATTTGACGATGCTCTGGACGAAGTGCTGTCGTGCCCCATCAATCTCTATGCGATGGGATGCACCGCCGAGAACGTGGCCGATCGATGGCACATCGGCCGGGAGGAGCAGGATCGCTTTGCGCTGGCGAGCCAGCGCAAAGCGGCTCGTGCCATCAACGCGGGCCGCTTTCAAGAGCAGATCGTGCCGATCGAAGTGCGCGAACGCAGAGGACAGACCCGAACCTTTGCGATCGACGAGGGGCCGCGCCCAGAGACGACTCTGGAGAAGCTCTCCACGTTGAGGCCCGCGTTTCGGGATGGCGGCACCGTTACCGCGGGCAATGCGTGCGGTATCAACGATGGTGCGGCGGCGGTCGTCGTCGCCGGTGAGAACCGAGTCAAGGCCCTGGGCCTGAAGCCCCTGGCAGAGGTGGTCGACTTCGCCGTCACCGGTGTGGACCCGGCCATCATGGGCATTGGCCCCGCACCTGCGGTTCGCAAGCTGGTAGAGCGGACCGGCGTTCCGCTGAAAGAAGTCGGAGTCGTAGAACTCAACGAAGCATTTGCGGTCCAGTGTCTCGCCGTGGGGCGCGAACTCGAGAGCCTGGGATGGGACTGGGACAAGGTGAACCCCAACGGCGGCGCCATCGCCCTCGGACATCCCGTGGGTGCTACGGGGTGCATCCTCACGATCAAACTTCTGGCAGAGATGCGCCGGCTGGGCGTTGAGTACGGAATCGTGACCCTCTGCATCGGCGGGGGGCAGGGAATTGCCACCTTGTTCCGGCAGGTTGCCTAGAGCGCCGGTCAAGGACTCAGACTT
>DOUV01000733.1:6976-18144 GCA_003520455.1 Chloroflexota bacterium
GCCCACAGCGCGCTCCGACGACGGTGACAGCGGCGGGCACCGGCTGCGAACCAGACTTCGGAAGTCTTGTCCCGCCCCCCGCGGGATGACGTGACCGGTGCTCTAGAGGAGGGCCAACTGTGACCCAGGTAACAGAACTTCCGGTGCCACCCATCACTCGTGAGAGCCACTACGGGCGAGAGACCCTGGTCTACCGGGAGCGGCCGGCGAACGTGAATGCTGTGGTGGCACGCTCGGTTGAACGCTCCCCTGATAAGGTCGCGCTGGTCTTCGAGGACCGTCGTTGGACCTACCGCCAGCTCTGGGAGGAGGCCCGCTCGTTCGCGGCTGCCATCCACCGGGACTATGGAATCGGCCGGGGGGAACGTGTCGCGGTATTAACGGGCAACACGCCCGAATTTGCCATCGCCGCCGTTGGCATCTCCCTCCTCGGGGCCATGCTGGTCCCCTTGAATACCCGGCTGAAGACTCGCGAACTCACCTTCATGCTGGAGAATTCGCGCAGCAAAGTGCTGGTGGCAACCCCGGAACAGTGGGCCAAGCTCTCCCCCACCCGGAAGGAGCTACCAGAGCTGGAGGGCGTTTTCGTCATCGACAAAGCGCCCGAGCAAGGCACCCGCCCCTGGTCCGACGCGATGACCGGGGGGACGCCACCGGAAGTTCAGGTTCATGAGGATGAGCCCCTCTACCTCTGCTACACCTCTGGTACGACGGGGCTCCCCAAGGGTGCTGTCCTCACCCACTTCAACCTGGTTCACACCTTGATCAACTATGAACTGGTGAAAGGGCTCACCTCAGACGATGTCACGCTCCTTGGTGTGCCGATCTTTCATATCACCGGTTTAGCCGCTCAGTTCGCGCAACTTCTCTACCAGGGGGGTACCATTGTCTTACAACGGATGCCGTTTCGCGCTGGCCCGGCCCTCGAACTGATCGAACAAGCGGGCGTGACCCACTTCTTCGGGGTGCCAACAATCTACATCATGCTGATGTACCACCCCGAGTTTGACCGCCGCGACATTTCTACGCTGCGCCTGGCCGCCTCCGGCGGGGCCCCACTGCCGCCGGACGTGGCCCGCGCCTGGAACAGACGGGCGCCACAAGTGAAGTTCCTCAACTTCTACGGGCTGACAGAAACCACCTCCCCCGCGACCTGGCTACCGGACCGATACAAACTGGAGCGCCCGGGATCTGCTGGCCTCCCACTCCCGGTGGCTGAACTCAAAGTCGTGGATGATCTGGGCCGTGAAGTCGCTGCGGACGAGGTTGGCGAACTGGCCATCCGCGGCCCGATGGTCTTCAAAGAGTATTGGAATAACGCGGAGGCCACGGCCAGGGCCTTCCTCCCGGGCGGATGGTTTCTTACTGGAGATATGGCGCGGATCGATCCGGATGGCTTCGTCCACATCATGGACCGGAAGAAAGATATGATCAGCCGCGCCGGAGAGAAGATTTACTGCGCCGAAGTGGAGAACGTCCTGTATGGACATCCGGGTATCCTGGAGGCTGCCGTGGTTGGGCAACCCGACGACTTCTACGGTGAGGTTGTCAAAGCGGTCGTGGTACCCCGGGCGGGCGCAACGCTCGATGAAACGGTGATTCGCACCTTCGTGGCCGAGCGATTGGCCGATTACAAGGTACCGGCCGTAGTAGAGATTCGAGATGAACTCCCACGTAACCCGAGCGGAAAGGTTATGAAACATCGCTTACGCCAACCGGCCGAAACGACCTCCGAGGCCGGTTGAGCACCTGGGAGTCCATCCCACAAAAGCACTTTCTTGAGGAGACAACGATGGCAACTTATCTCAAGCGAGCCCGGCCGCGGGCGGCGGAAGATACGACGGCTGTCGAACAGACAGTCCGGGAGATTGTCCAACGAATCAAGCGCGAGGGTGAGAGCGCTGTTCGAGAATACTCGCGGGCCCTCGATAAATGGGATCCCCCTTCTTTTCGAGTCACAGAGGCCGAGATTGCCGCGGCCGAAGCCTCCTTGTCGCCGCAGGTCAAGGCCGACATTCAGACGGCCCATGAGCGAGTCAAGGATTTTGCGTCGCGCCAACGCGCGACCCTGGTCGACTTTGAAGCGGAGACGATCCCCGGTGTCATCCTCGGGCAGAAGCAAATTCCGGTCGCGTCGGTGGGTTGCTACATCCCTGGTGGCCGGTATCCCTTGATCGCTTCGGCACTGATGTCGGTCTTGACGGCCAAAGTGGCAGGCGTCAAGCGCGTGGTCGCCTGCAGCCCACCTCGGGGGGAGAAGATGTGGCCAGGAACCCTCTACGCCACAGCGCTGGCCGGTGCGGATGAGATCTACTGCCTGGGGGGTGTACAGGCCCTGGCTGCGATGGCGTTCGGAACTCTTCCAGGGCTAGACGCTGTCGATATGATTGTAGGACCTGGCAATAAGTACGTCGTCGAGGCGAAACGCCAACTCTTCGGTACGGTCGGGATCGATCTCTTGCCCGGGCCCACCGAGATCCTGATCATCGCCGACGACACGGCGGACCCCGCCATGGTGGCGGCGGACCTGATCGGCCAGGCTGAGCACGATCCTGCTTCCCGCCAGTGCCTGGTCACGACCTCCGAAGCGCTTGGTCGCGCCGTCCTGGCCGAGATTGAACAGCAGATGCCCGAGGTGCCCACGCGAGAGGTCGCCGCCGAGTCGTGGGGAAACAACGGTGAAGTGGTCGTGGTCGATTCGCACGAGGAGGCCGCCGTAGAGGCCGACCGCTGGGCACCGGAGCATCTCGAAGTACAGACCGAGAATCCGCGTTGGTACCTGGAACAGTTGCGCAATTATGGCAGCCTGTTCGTGGGCGAGCCGGCCACGGTCTTGTACTCGGACAAGGCTTTAGGGACCAATCATATCCTGCCCACGCTGGGTTCCGCCCGCTACACTGGTGGCTTGTGGGTTGGGAAGTTCATCAAAACGGTGACGTACCAGATCCTGACCGAAGCGGGCAGCGAGGCCGTCGCTCCGGCCGCGATGGGGGTCGCTGAGGCCGAGGGGATGTTGGCGCATGTCATTACGGGCCGGCTCCGGCTCAACAAATATGGGAATCGGTGAGTTGCAACGCATCCGTCGCACGGTCCCAGGGGTGCCCACTCAACGTGGGACATTCGCTCCCGCGAGTTGATAGGATGAATTGCCACAGATCGAGAGCCGGGAGGAGTGCGCGATGCGTGATTTTGACGTGATCATTGTTGGAGCGCGCCTTGCCGGCGCCACGCTGGCCGGATTTCTCTCGCGAGCGGGGAAAGAAGTCCTGCTCGTGGATCGGGTCAAGTTCCCGCGCGATACGGTGTCCTGTGCCGTCGCCTACGCCAAGGCAGTGGCGCTCTGGGATGCCATCGGGGCCGGAGAAAAAATCGATGCCATTGGTGCCCCGCCCATCCGGCGGGTTCGCAAGGTAGCCCCACATACCACCATCGCCGGATACCTCCTGCCGTATGGTGGACGCGACTACGGCTACGGTCTCCGTCGTATCACCCTCGACGACGTCCTGCTACGCCACGTCGCCACCATGCCCGGTATCACCGTGCGCGAACGCTTTTCGGTCACGGACCTGCTGGAAGAAAATGGCCGCGTCATCGGGGTCGCAGGGAAAGATCTCGGCAGTGGCGCCGTGGAGCAATTCCGAACGCCTCTCGTCGCGGGCGCCGATGGAATTCACTCATTTGTCGCCCGTCGCGTGAGAGCCGACATCTACTACTCGCATCCGCCCGAGCAATGCCACTACTACGCCTTCTACCACAACTTCGAGCCGGTCGCAGAGCCGGAACTCTTCATCCATCAGGACAGTCCCGATCAAAGCGTGCTCGTCTTCGAGGTCAATGGCGATGACGAGGGTGATTTGATGGCGGTCTCGTGGATGCCCGCAGCCCGTCGGTTTGAAACGGTCCGGGAGGATATCGAGACCGCGTATGTGAATGCCTGGCACAGCATACCGGAATTGGCTGAACGAGGGCGGAACGCCACACGCGCGACCCCCATCCTTGGCCGGGCGCCGACGGATACGTACTACCGCAAGCCGTACGGTCCCGGCTGGGCCCTGGTCGGCGACGCAGCCTATTACACAGACCCGAATGGGGGGCGCGGCTTCTACGATGCACTCCGCGGGGCCGAACTCCTGGCCCACGCCATCGAGCAGATCGCGCGGGGCCGGCCTTGGGCCGAAGCGATGCGGGTCTACCACTATGCGCGCGACTATGAATTCGAACCGTCGTACCGCTTCGTCCGATCGATGAGTACGCGCGCTCCGGAGCGACCGCCCATGGAAGTGAAACTCTTTGCTCTGGCGGCAGAAGACCCGGCGTTTGCGGATTGCTTGTTGAGTGTCAACCACGGCGTGGGCGTGGAGCGCTTCGCAGGTGCCCCGTCGCTCCCATTCACAGGGCCCGGTGATACCGCAGTCTTCGACCGACATGCGACAGAAAGGCGGCTCAATGATGAAGTTACAGCACTGTAGCCTGGTCGTGCGGGATCTGGCGAAATCGCGTTGGTTTTACGGGACGGTGCTGGGCATGGAGGAGGTGGCTCGTCCGCCGAACTTTACGTTCGACGGTGCCTGGTTTCGGGGCGACGAGAGTGAATTCCACCTGATAGCGGCCAGCGATACCACGGCTCCCCCAGGCTTCGAGGACCCCGGGCCGGCCGGCCATACCGGGTTGGCCACCCATATCGCCCTCGAGGTGACCGACCTGTCGGGAACGAAAGCTCAGTTGGAGCAGTATGGGATCGAGATTCTGGGGGGACCGATGCCCCGAGGGGACGGAGTCGTGCAAATGTACGTTCACGACCCCGACGGATACCTGATCGAATTCTTCGAATGGGCCGCGGGTGGCAAGCAGGAGGCGACTGAACGAGGCGCTGTCCGCGGGGAGGCGGTTGCGCGGACCCGCTCATCAGGCCGACAGGCGACGCTGACGCGGGGGGAGGGGTGAGATTCATGACGCGATGAAGGATTTCAAAACGCTGAAGTGATTTGTTGCCACAAACAAGAAGAGGGAGGGATGAAGCCCATGAAACCCCCATCGTTTCGGTACCTTCGTCCGACCACCGTTGAGGAAGCCGTCGCAGTCCTGGCAGAGCACGGTTCCGACGCGAAGGTGCTGGCCGGCGGTCAAAGCCTGATACCGATGATGAACCTGCGTATGGCCCAACCTCGGGTTCTGGTGGACATCAACCGGCTGGCAGCACTCGACTACATCCGGCCGGAAAATGGGACGCTGGTCATAGGTGCCTTGACCCGCCAGACGACGCTCGAGCGCTCGTCTGCGGCAGCGGAGCGTGCTCCCCTCATGGTCGAAGCGGTTCACTACGTCGCCCATCGACCCATTCGCAACCGCGGGACAGTCGGCGGCAGTCTTGCCCACGCAGACCCCGCAGCAGAGTTGCCTGCCATCGCTGTGGCCCTCGATGGGAGCCTGGTTGTGCGGGGCGCCAAAGGGGAGCGTACCATTTCCGCCCCCGACTTTTTCGTCAGCTACTTCACCACCTCGATGGAACCGGACGAACTCCTGACCGAGGTCCGCCTCCCCGTCTGGCCTGCGGGACAAGGTTGGTCCTTCAAGGAGTTCAGTCCGCGCCAGGGCGACTTTGCCCTGGCAGGCGTTGCCGCGACGTTGAGAGTAGAGGAGGGAGTTTGCCAGGAAGCCCGGCTGGTGTATATCGGCGTGGATGAACATCCTTTGCGTATCACCCAGGCCGAAGAAGCACTGACCGGACGCCAGGCGAACGAGGGTACCTTCCGCGAGGCAGCCGCGGTTGCCAGCCGGTTGGTTGATCCACCTTCGGACGTCCATGCCGATGTGGAGTACCGTCGTGACCTTGTCAACACGTTAACCCGCCGCGCTCTCATGCAGGCGCTGGAACGCTGTGAGAAAGGAGCGTAGCATGATGGAGCAAGAACGAGTCGCCCTTACTGTAAACGGTATCAAATACGACCGGATGGTCGAACCGCGCCGGCTGTTGAGCGACTTTCTCCGGCACGATCTGGGACTGACCGGCACCCACGTTGGCTGCGAACATGGCGTCTGCGGCATGTGCACGGTGCTGGTCAACGGCCACACGGCGCGCTCGTGTTTGATGTTGGCGGTCCAGGCCGATGGCGCCGAGATCACGACGGTTGAGAACCTTGGCACGCCGACCCACATGCATCCGCTGCAAGAGGCCTTCTGGGAGAAACACGGGCTACAGTGCGGCTTCTGCACGCCAGCGATGCTGTTGACAGCGTTAGAGCTGTTAACCGAAAATCCGAACCCCAGTACGGAGCAGATACGAGAGGCGATGGCAAGCAATCTGTGCCGCTGCACCGGTTACCAGCCAATTGTCGAGGCGGTGCAGATTGCAGCCGGACAGATGAATGGAGGGGCGCGATGACCGGGACGCAATCGGCGACTCAAGAAGGAACTGCTGGAAACGGCTACCGCTGGATCGGCAAGAACATGAAGCTTGTCGAGGACCCCCGCCTGCTGACGGGTCGGGGACGCTACCTCGACGATGTGACCTTGCCCAACATGGCCCACGCAGCGGTCCTGCGCAGCCCTCATGCCCATGCTCGCATCAAGAGCATCGATACCGGTAAAGCGAAAGCACTGCCGGGAGTCCTGTTGGTGATGACCGGCACCGAGGCGGCCCAGCAGACCGGGCCGTTGCCTTGCTTTGCCAATCCACCGGTCGCCCAATACGGCATCGCCGTGGATCGGGTACGCCATGTTGGCGAAGCGGTCGCAGCGGTTGTTGCGGAGGACCGTTACATTGCCGAAGATGCACTCGACCTGATCGACGTGGAATATGAACCGCTGCCGGTCGTTATCGATCCGGAGGAAGCGATCAAATCGACCGGCGATGCCGTGTTGCATCCGGATCGTGGGAGTACCAACGTTGCGCTCGACCGCACGTTGACCTTCGGCCCGGTCGATGAGGATTTTGCTGCGGCCGACGTGGTCGTGCGCCGCCGCTTGCGCTGGCCCCGCTCCGGGGCTCAGCCGATGGAGACGGTCGGTGCTGTGGCGCAGTATGATCCAGGCACCGGCAAGTTTACGATCTATGCCAATACGTCCATGTACAACTACGTCGGCTGGCTGATCGCCATGTCGTTGAAAGTCGCGGCCCCCAAGGTAAACATTATCCCCACTCTGGCAGGCGGTAGCTTCGGCAGCAAATTGTTCACCCACAAGGTGCCGATCCTGGCCGCAACCCTGGCCCGCGCCGTCGGCCGGCCGGTCAAGTACCTTGAAGACCGGATCGACAACATCACCAACTGCGACAACCATGGCTCGGATCGAATCTATGATGTGGAGCTGGCGCTGAAACGCGATGGCACCATGTTGAGTCTCCGCATGAACGTGATCGACGATTACGGCGCCTATCTGCAGTTTGGCGTCGGCCACCATGGGAACGCCCTGGCGCAACTCCCAGGTTCTTACCGGATCAAGAGTGCCCAGGTCCATCTGACCGCCGTGATGACCAACAAGTGCCAGCAAGGCGCCTACCGCGGCTTCGGCTCAGAGGTGAATAACTTCGTGATCGAGCGCCTGGTCGACGCCGCGGCCGAACAATTGGGCATGGACCCGGTCGAAATCCGGCGGAAAAACTTCATCCAGCCGGATCAGTTCCCCTACAAGATTCCGACCGGCAACCTCTACGACAGCGGCAACTACGAAGCCGTCCTCAACGAAGCGCTGAAAATGGCAGACTATGAGGGCTGGCGAAAGCAGCAAGAAGAGGCGCGCAAAGCAGGCCGCTACGTCGGGATCGGCCTGGCCACCTGCCCGGAGCGCAGCGTCTTCAGCTCCACCGAGTTCTGGTTCTGGAACGAGGAGCCCGGATTCGCGCTGACCAGCTCGCCCGAGAGTGTCGGCGTCAAGATCGACCCGACTGGGAAGACGTTGGTAACCCTCTACTCGCCGTTCTGGGGGAACAGCCCCGAGACGGTGGCCGTCCAGGTCCTGGCGGAGCAACTGACGATTGATCCGGCCGATATCGAAGTCAACTATTCCGACACCGACCAGGGGCTTGACGCGACCGGGCCAGGTGGCAGTCGCTTCACGGTGATGCTGGCCGGGGCGCTTGCCGGAGCCGCTGCCGAGATCAAGGCAAAACTCTTCAAGGTGGGCGCGCACATGTTGGAGGCCGCCGAAGCGGACCTCGAGTTGCACGACGGGCAGGTCAGCGTTCGGGGCGCCCCTGACCGGAGCGTCAGCATCGCCGATATCGCGATGCAGGCGCACTACTTCCGCCTGACGCTGCCGGCCGACGTCAACAGCGGCCTTGCCGCGCACCACACCTACGACCACCCCTACACGACTCTCCCCAACAAGGATCGGACCGACATGGGCGTCTTCTACCCGATTATGGCGCAGATGTGCCATATCCCAGTGGTAGAAGTGGACATCGAAACGGGACGGGTCGAGTTCCTGAAATATGTGGCCGTCCATGACTGCGGCACGGTAGTCAATCCCATGGGGCTGGCCGGCCACGTCCGTGGTGGGACCGCCCAAGGGATCGGTACGGCCCTCTACGAGCAGTACTACTATGATGAAGATGGCCAGCTCCTGACGGCCAACTACGCCGATTACCTGATCCCTTCCCTCATGGAGGTGCCGGCTGAGGTTGAGGTCGGGCATGTCCAGACGCCCTCGCCTTACACCGAGTATGGCATCAAGGGGGGCGGTGAAGGCGGACGCATGGGAGCGCCCGCGGCCGTGGCGTCGGCCGTTGAAGATGCCCTGAGACCGTTGGGCGTCAAAATAAACGAACTTCCGCTCACGCCGATGCGGTTGCGCAAACTGATTCGAGCGGCCCAGCAAGCCCAGCCGTGACCTGGCGGCGACGACGTACCAGTCGCCCCTGTTGCGAGCAAGAAAGCGGAGCCACACCTGGCGGCTCCGCTTTTTCTATGCGAATGCCCCCCGCACCGGGAGCAGCGGCGAGACGGCATTGGCCAGACCCGTCGGTTCATCCCGCCAGCCCTGACGATTTTTCCGTGCTGAAGACGCCCGACGCTGAGATTGCCCGTCGGAATCTGGCCCGGCTGGACGAAATGGGGAAAGAGGCGTAAGGTCTAAAAGGGACTGTTCCACATCAAGCCGTGCGAAAATCGAGACGCGCTTATTAGAATACGGTGCGCTGGGGCCGAGGCGGAGGTGCGACGCACTTCGGAAAGTGCGTCGCACCTGATCCGCGCACACGACTCCAATGTGAGCGAATCGAGATATGCTGAGCTGGGTAGGCGAGTCCAGTGCCCTTGTCCACTCGGGACACATGACGCCGGCAAGAATAACACGCCTCACTCGCACCGACGCGAGGATAGTCATGACGACGACCATCCGCACCCTGAAGATTGCCCCCGGCCCGCAGGGGTACCCCTTCTTCGGCAGCCTGCCGGACTTTCGGCGCGATCCGCTCACCTTCTACCTGAATGCCCAGCGCCAGTTCGGCGATGTTATCCGCTTCCGGGGCGGGCCCTGGAGATGGTACCTGCTCGCCCATCCCGACGACGTTAAGCACGTGCTTCAGGACAACCACCCCAACTATCGCAAGGGCCGGTTCTACGACCTGCTCCGGCCGACGCTCGGCGAGGGGCTGCTGACGAGCGAGGGACGCTTCTGGCTGCAGCAGCGCCGCCTGGCGCAGCCGGCGTTTCACCGCCAGCGCCTCGCGTCGTTCGCCACGACCATGACTGATGCGACCGCGAGGATGCTCGAACGTTGGCAGGTCTACGCCAGGAGCGGTGAACCCTTCAACGTCGCAGCGGAGATGATGCGCCTGACCCTGGAGGTCGTGGGAGGCACCCTCTTCAGCACCGACGTCACCGGCGAAGCCGAGGCCGTCGGTCGCGCGCTGACGGTCGTGATCGAGTACGTCAACGACCTCGAAACGCGCCTCTTCCCACTCCCGCCGAGCATTCCTACACCCGCGAACCGCCGTTACCGGGCGGCGCAGCGCACCCTCGACGAGGTCGTGCGCCACGTGATTGACGAGCGCCGCCGCGCGGGAACCGACCGCGGCGACCTGCTCTCCATGCTCTTGCTCGCCCAGGACGAGGAGACCGGCGCGAGCATGAATGACCGGCAGCTACGCGACGAGGTGATGACCATCTTCCTTGCCGGCCACGAGACCACGGCCAACGCCCTGGCGTGGACCTGGTACCTGCTTTCCAAACACCCCAGCGCCGGTCGCCGGCTCCACGCCGAGCTCGCTGACATGCTTGGTGGGCGCAGGCCAACCGTCGAGGACCTTCCCAGGCTCAACTACGCCCGAATGGTAATCGAGGAAGCGCTGCGGCTCTACCCCCCGGTATGGGGCTTCGGGCGCCAGGCGATCACCGACGACGAGGTTGGCGGCTACTTTCTCCCGGCGAACTCGCTGGTTGTCCTCAGTCCCTACGTGACCCATCGCCACCCAGACTTCTGGGAGAACCCCGAGGGTTTCGACCCCCAGCGCTTCATGCCCCAGCATGCGGCTGCTCGGCCGCGCTTCGCCCACTTCCCCTTCAGCGGCGGGCCGCGCCAGTGCATCGGCAACGCCTTCGCCATGATGGAGGCCCAGTTGATCCTGGCGATGGTCGCGCAGCGCTACCGGCTGGACCTGGTGCCGGGGCACTCGGTCGAGGCGGAACCGACCGTCACGCTGCGACCACGCCACGGCATCCTGGTGACTCTCCACGAGCAAGCGGGCGGTGGGGACTTCCGGCCTGCAACGGTCGCGTGATGACACCGCCGTCCGGCGGCTCTCCAACAGATGAGCGACAATCCCGAAGAGACGCCCGGCTGGGGCGTCCTGGTGGAGCGTCTTAACCTTCAGGAAAGAGAACCTTAGCGAGGATTGTCCTCTGGCAGGAGACGACCTGGCGGGCCGTCTCCACCCCATCGCAGCGTAATCGGTGAAGACGGGGAATGATCGTGCCGCGATGGCCCGGTGGCGCGTTTCAGCAGCAGATCTCTCAATGACAGGAGTTACGTGGTGGGAGGTGGTGATTCAAGGTTGATAGCTCAAAGAAGCGGCATTTGGCTTGGAGTGCGCGCTATTGCAAGTCTCCAATTGAACCTGACCATCGCTGTCCGGAGCGGGGCGATTGAAATCGCGGCTGGGGGCCTGCGGCCGGGCGGGCCCCTGCGGGCCCGCGGTGTGTCAGCGTAGATTGGAAAAGCGCAAGAGCGAC
>DOUV01000732.1 GCA_003520455.1 Chloroflexota bacterium
ACGCCACCTTCCTGGGCGGGAGTCGCTCCGACTCTGGCCAGGGCATCGCCGTGGACGGGGCCGGCGCGGCCTACATCACGGGCGAGACCGGCTCCGCCGACTTCCCCACCACCCCCAGCGCCTTCGACCCCAGCTTCAACGGGGGCTGGGACGCCTTCGTGGCCAAGCTGAACGCCGGCGGCACCACCCTCCACTACGCCACCTTCCTGGGCGGGGGTGGCGGCGACAAGGGCCATGCCATCGCAGTAGATGGGGCCGGCGGAGCTTACGTTACGGGCTGGACCACCTCCACTGATTTCCCCACCACGCCGGCGCCTTCGATCCCAGCTACAACGGCGGCACCGCCTTTGTGGTGAAACTGGCGGTGGGGGGCAGCGGCAGTGGGCCAGGCAAGCCACCGCTGATTGTTGTTCATGGATTCCAGGGCCTTGCCCCACGCTTCGATCTGGACGGCGATGGGGACATCGACATGGTCGATGTGATACGCGTGGCGGTGGAGTGGCAGCGGGTCCGTTCGTAGCGCGCAGGCGGGGGACTACAGCGGATTGCGAAAGAAACGAAGGAACGAATGCGCAGTCAGCAGCAATTCGTTCCTTTCCCCATTCGCTGTAGTCCCTCCCGAGCGACACCGGCGCGGCCACGCCGCACACAAAGCACGCTCTACGAGAACACGCAACGCGTCGGACAACGGTCAGCGCGGGAGGGAGTGTTTTTCGATTCGAGCGTTGCGATCGGTTTGACTGGGAGCGAGGGTCCCGCGCGCGGGGGCGCTGAGGGCGAGCTCACCATGCCTGGCGAGATGCTCGGCCTCCAGTAACCGCTGGAGCCGGGGGGACATCGACGGAGCGGTAAACGAGACCGCGGGTGCCCGGGGGGCCAATTTGAGCGTGGCAACGGTCACGGCCGGAGCTGGGCTGAGGAGACCCACAACGAGGGCAACAACTGTCGTCAGCGCTAAGAAGAAAGAGTTGGCTGAAATATGCAAGTGGCGTTGCGGCGCGGGCGCGTTCAGGCGCGCAGCCAGGCGCGGCCAGAGGGTCGGCGAAGGCTCGGCCTGCCCGTAGGCACTCCGCAACGTCTGGTGCAGCAGGGCGTCGAGATCGTCGCGATCGTCGAGCCACTCAGGCGAGTTCATAGATGAGTTCCCAGGAAAATGCCGCATTTCGCTCGAGAAGCGCCCGCAATCGCTTTCGGGCGGTATGCAGGCGCCGCTTCACGGTGCCCTCAGGACACTCGAGAATCGTCGCGACTTCCGCAATGGAAAAACCCTGAAGGTAATAGAGGATCAGAACTGCCCGGTGAAGTGGGTCGAGCGTGCCCAGTCCGTCGAGCAGTTGGGTGCGAAGCTCATCACGCTGGACGTGCCCCTCCGGCGATTGGCAGCGTGGGGCCTGCAAGAACTCCGCCCATTCGTCGATGGAAGCCACCAGGCGGCGCCAGCGCGCCCGGCGCAGCTCATCGCAACTGCGGTTGACGGCCACCCGGTGCAGCCAGGCGCCGAGCGACTGGGAGGGATCGATCTTGCCGCGCAGAATGTACTGGTGCACCCGCAAGAAGCAGTCCTGGAGAATTTCTTCGGCCAGTTCACGATCGTTCGTGATGCCGATGGCGGTGCCAAATACCTGACGCTTGTAACGCTCGAAGAGCGTCCGGAAGGCGTCGACGTCACCCGCTTTCGTTCCGGCGATCAGTTCGGCGTCGGTCATCAGCGACATGCCCTTCGCGCGTAGGAGAGCCGCCTGGAGTGGACATGGGAGCCAGCCGGAGCGGACCCACGAAGTGCCGCCACCAGGGTAGCGTTGGTATCGATTTCTACCCCATCAGGAGTGGGAGGGCGAGACCAAGGGCGGCGACAATGATCACAACCGCCAAGAGCCCCAGACTCTGCGTCAGCTTGGAGCGCTCGCCCGGCGACAGACCCGGTCCACCCGGCCAACGCGATGGCAGCCTGTTCACGATGAGGGCACCGACAAGTGCAAGAACAAGACCAATGCTTAGAAGTGCGACGAGGCCACGAATCAGCATATCAGCGAATCTCTCTTGACACCTTCTGATGGTTCATATATTGACATTCGAGACCCGATGCCGAACGGATACACGTATGGGGTACCCGGTGCGCTAGTGTAGAAAGATTCTTGCCTGCCGTCAAGTCCGGATCGTCCCTGAGATCGGGCTCCGGATGGACTCATTCCGGCCGCCGTTTCAGCACCACCACGGTGAGATCATCGAACGCGTGCTCGTCCGCGTTGAACGCGGTAACGGCTGCGACAATCGCCTTCACAATCTCGCCGGCCGAGTCCGTGCGGTGGGCCCACACGACGTCGGCCAGCCGGCGGGTCCCGAAGAGGCGCATCTGGTCGTCAGACGCGTCGGTAATGCCATCGGTGTAGAGCACGATGAAGCTCCCCGGTGACAACTCGATGGTGGCCTCGGGGTAGCGGACCTCGTCCAGGATCCCCAGCGGAAGATTGCGGAGTGCGAACGACGCAAAGCTGTCCGCGACGCTGTCGTAGATGAGCGGCGGCAGATGGCCGGCGTTGCTGGCCACGAGTTGTCCTTCACGCGGTGAGAGCAGTGCCAGGAAGCAGGTGACGAACATGCCGCGCCGGGCATCCCTGGCCAACAGCGTGTTGGTCCGTGCGAGGGCTGCGCCAGCCTGCTCCTCGTTCCAAACGCTCTCCCGCAGCGCCGAGCGGGTGAGGACCATGAACAGCGCCGCCGCCATCCCCTTGTCGGCGACGTCGGCGATGGTGACCGCCTGACGATCGTGGCTGAGTGGAAAGAAGTCGTAGAAGTCGCCGGCGACCTCGCGGGCCGGGCGCCAGTAGCCGGCCAGCTCGTAGCCGGGCACCTCGGGCGGTCGCTCGGGCAGAAGCGCCGTCTGAAGCTGGCGGGCGAGCGTCAGCTCCTGTGTGCGCCGCTCGTTCTCGAGCGCTTCCCGGTTGAGCCGGGCGTTCTCAACCCCGATGGAGATCTGGCGCGCAATCCCCGCGAGAATCGCCCGGTTTCGATCGGTGAGAGCGACCACATCGCGCGGCAGGTCAACTACCATCAGGCCGAGAAACTGGTCGTGCGCCTGAAGCGGGCAGGCCACCACCAGCGGGTTGAAGAAGACACTCAGACCGCCGCGATTGCGCTCTGGCGAGTCGTCCAAGAGGAGCGGGGCGGAGGCTTCGACAACCTTCGGCAGCGCCGGGAAGGTAGCCTCGGTTAGCATGGTCTGGCCCCATTGCTCCTCAAGCTCGGAGGGGAGCCCGCAGACCTGAGCCGGCACCAATTGCCGGGCCTCAGCGTCCCAGAGATAGATGCCGCAGCGCTCTACTTCAGCCAGCATGATGGTCAGGCGGGTGATGAGTTGAAGCACGTCGGGTAACTCGTTGCGGCTCGCCACCGCCTCGGCGACCTGGAGGAGGGCCGTCGTGATCCAGGCCTCGTCGCGCTGGGCGGCATAGAGGCGGGCCGCCTGAATCGCAACCGCAGCCTGCTGGCCAATGCCGGCAATCAAGGCACGCCGCCGGTCGCTCAGCGCCGCCGCATCCGGGAGGAAACCCAGGAGCAGGACCCCGACGGCCTCACCTTGGGCCAGCAAGGGGGCCGCCACCAGGCTGTAGCGATGAGCCGGCAGCTCGCCGCCCTCCGCTGGGACGGCTCGCCCCTCAACATCGGCAGGAACCAGGAACCGATCATAGGGCGGCGGGATGAGCGGGGATGCGCTCGCGTTCGGAACCGTCACCAGGTGCTGCTCCCGGGACACCTCATCGAGCAAGGGAAACTCCGCCAGGGCCGGACGAAGCGCTGTGAGGCGGGCCAGGTCGGCACGGTCGAGGCCGTAGGCGTCGGCCAGCTCGAAGGAAGAGCCGGTCTGCCCGTCCCGGCGGCGCTGGGGAAACCCGCTCCGCCCCTCGACATCGCGCCAAAGATAGATCGCCGTGGCACTCGCCCCGGTCAAGATCGGCGTGATGCGCACGACCGTCTCAAGTACCTCACCCAGGCGGGTGAGGGTACTGACCGCCTCGGCGACCTGGAGGAGAGCAGTGTTGACCCAGGTCTCCTCACGCTGAGCTGCGTAGAGGCGGGCATCTTCGATGGCAATCGCCACCTGGTCGGCCAATGTCGCGAGTGTAAAGTGATCGTCCTGATCGAAGGCGCCGGGCGTGTCGCTCTGCACATCCAGCACTCCCAGCACCCGGTTCTCGACCATGAGGGGCACGGCCAACTCGGCGCGGGTATCCGGCAGCAGGCGCGCGTCGTCGCGGACGTAGCGTGGCTCGACTGCGATATCATTGACCATCAACGGTTCAGCATGGGTCGCAACCCAGCCGATGATGCTATGCTCGGGATCGTTGAGCGGGCAGCGCGGTGGACGACGGGCTAGTGCCTCCCCGACCGGCCCACTCCCGGCCCGAAAAACAACCTCTTCACGCTCTGCGTCCACCAGGTAAATCTGGACGTGGTAGTACTTGAAGGTCTCCTTGATCAGATCCACCACATGATCGAACAGTTCGTCCAAATCGAGGATTGCGACAACCTGGCGGCTGACCTCGGCGATGGTTTGAAGCTGGAGCGCACGCCACTGTTCCTGACGGTAGTGGCGCGCGGTCTCGATCGCCACTGCGGTCTGAGCGCCTAACAACGCCAGGGTCTGCGCCGTCTCGCTGCTCATCAGCCCGGTCGACTCGACCGTGAACAGGCCCAAGAGCCGGTCGCCCACAATCAACGGGGCGACCAGCGCGCGCCCCTCTTGCAAGAGCACGTGCTCGGTCAGCGCCGCATGCACACTCCGCGGGCTCAGATCGGGCAGGAGACGCGTCTCTGGCGCCATGCGGATGTGCTCGCTCACGAGCGCGAGGCTCTCCTCACGGTCTGGCGCGGCCTCACCGGCGACACAGACGGTCCGCCAGGTGCCATCCTCGTGCAGCGCCAGGGTGAAGTGAACCGGCTGAATGGTGAGGCGGTTGATGAACTCGAGCAGCAGCATGGAGAGACGCGACTCATCCAACTGCGCATGCACCACGGCCTCGCTGAATTCGCTCAGCAGCGAGACGGTTCGCAGGCGCTCGCGAGAGTGGCGCAAGGAACCCGCCAGGACGCGCACGATCACGGCCACCCCCACGACTGCGATGCTGAACAAGAACTGCAGCGCCGGGTCGAAGGTCAACCAGGCGGCGGCAAACAGCAGCGCGAACGGCAACGGAATTAACTCGACGAGGAGTGAGGCGCCCGTGATCGCCCGGAGAAACGCGCGGGCATGCGCCCGACCACCCCGCGCCAGGGCATTCCCGATCCAGAGGAGGTGATCGAGACCAAACCAGGTCAAAAAGAGCGCCAGGAGCGGCGGGAGCTGGGTCGCCGCGCTGGTTGTGGGGGCCAGGCGGCCCCCAAGCGCCAGATAGAAGGCGCCCGCGACCAGCGCCATCAGCGCGCGGACGCCGGCCGCGAAGATGGACCGCTCGATCAAGGCCGGAAAGGCCTGC
>DOUV01000731.1 GCA_003520455.1 Chloroflexota bacterium
AGAAAGGTCCCTTGCCCAGCCGCCTCCGCGACTACCCCTTCAAATACACCTACGGCCCCGGCGACGATCGGGTGAATGAGTTCTACATCCCGGCGCTCAGCGCCAGCGTGCAGTACGACCGCAGCACCGGCTTCTTCAGCAGCACGGCCCTCGCCGTTGCCGCGACCGGGGTGGCCCGCCTGATCGCCAACGGCGGGCGGATGCGCCTGCTGGTCGGCGCGCAGCTCGCCGAGGATGACGTCGAGGCCATCCGGCGGGGCTACGATCTTCGCGCCCGCGTCGAAGCGGCCACGATGCGCGGCTTCGCCGAGCCGGAGAGCCAGTTCGTCGCCGACCGGCTGGCGGCCCTGGCCTGGATGATCGCCGAGGGGCACCTCAACGTTCAGGTTGTCCTGCCGGTCGATGGCCGCGGGATTCCGCGCCCCGCTATGGAGGCCCTGGGCTACTACCATCCCAAGACCGGCATCTTCACCGACGAAACCGGCGACCGGCTGGCCTTCACCGGCAGTAGCAACGAGTCGCTCTCGGGGTGGGTTCAAAACTATGAAGAGTTTTTTGTCTTCCGCTCATGGGAGGGACCCCACGCCTACCTGGCGGAGGCCATCGGCCGGTTCGAGCGGCTCTGGGAGGGCCGCGAGATTGGCTGGATCGCGCTGCCGATCCCCGAGGCGGCCCGGCAGCGCCTCCTCAAGTATCGACCCCCGCGTGCGCCCACGCACGATCCGCTCGAACCCGGGGGCCACGAGATTGACGAGCGCCCGGCCCAGAAGATGCTGCTCTCGACCGGGCAGCAGCGCGAGCAGGTCATCGTCCAGTTCCTGCGCGACGTCCCCTTCTTCCCCGGCGCCTCGTCTCTCGGAGCCAGCACCGCCGCCATCCAGCCCTGGCCCCACCAGTTCTCCGTCTCCAACCAGGCCATCACCCACTTCGCCCGGCGCTACATGCTCGCCGACGAGGTTGGCCTGGGCAAGACCATCGAGGCCGGCCTGATCCTTCGCCAGCTCTTCCTCTCAGGGCTGGTCAGGCGCGCGCTGATCCTCGCGCCCAAATCGGTCCTGCGCCAGTGGCAGGAGGAGCTGTACGAGAAGTTCGCCCTGAACGTGCCGCGCTACGACGGGGCGGTCTTCATCGACGCCTTCGGCCGCGAGATCGTCCCGCCGGGCGACAATCCGTGGGACGATGTCTCGCTGGCGCTGGCCTCCAGCCAGCTTGTCAAGCGCCGCGACCGGCAGGCAACCCTCCTCGCCGCGCGGCGCTGGAACCTGGTGCTGGTGGACGAGGCCCACCACGCACGCCGCAAAGAGTTCCAGAATCCGACCCGCTATCGCCCGAATCGCCTGCTGGAGCTGCTCAACGCGCTGGAGGCCCGCACCGAGGGCCTGCTCCTGATGACGGCCACGCCCATGCAGGTCCATCCCGTCGAAGTGTGGGACCTCGTCAGGCTCCTGGGCCTCAGCGGGGAGTGGGGCGCCAACGCGCAACAATTCCTGCGTTTCTTCCAGGAGCTGCGCCGCCCCCTCGACCAGGCCGACTGGAGCTTCGTCTTCCGGCTGGTCCGCGACGAGGTGGCTCTGGCCGGCCTCGACCCGCGTTTCGTGGCGACCGCGCAGCAGGAGATCGGCCCCGTCGCCTGGCGCCAGGTGGAGGCGCTGCTGCACGATCGCAACCCCGGTCGCACGCTCGCCCAACTTGCCCCGCCGCCTCGGGCCGTTGCCATCAAGATGGTACGCCACCACACGCCCCTGCGCCGCCTGGTCTTCCGCAACACTCGCGCGCTGCTGCGACAGTACGTGCGGCAGGGGATACTCCAGGCCAACGTCCCCACCCGCGCCCCCGTCCCGGTCTGGATTCCGATGCGGCCCACAGAGCGTGAGCTCTACGACCGGATCGAGGAGTACATCACCGAGTTCTATCAGAAGTACGAGCAGGAGCGCAAAGGGCTCGGCTTCATCATGACCGTCTACCGGCGGCGCCTGACCAGCAGCTTCTACGCCGTCCGCCGCAGCCTGGAGCGGCGGCTCGACTTCCTCCTTGGGAAGCGACCCGGTGAGGGCGCCCCGGCCGGACTCGACGAGGATGATTCGGAACAGGAGGATCTCAGCCTGGACCTGGAAGAGGAGCTGGCGGAGGAAGGCCCCCAACACCTGAACCGCGAGGAGATCGAGTACGTCGAGGATTTCCTTCACCGGCTCACCCTGCTGCAAGGGCGCGATTCGAAAGTCGAGCAACTGCTGGCCGATCTGCAGGAGATCTTTCGGACGCGCGACAAGGTCCTGGTCTTCACCCAGTATACCGACACGATGGACTTTCTGCGCGATCAGTTGAAAGAGGTCTACGGCCGCCAGGTTGCCTGCTACAGCGGCCGGGGTGGCGAGCGGTGGGACGGGGTGGCCTGGGTGGAGACGACCAAAGAAGAGATCAAAAACGATTTCCGCACGGGGGAGGAGCTGAAGATCCTCCTCTGCACGGAAGCCGCCAGCGAGGGGCTCAACCTGCAGACCTGCGGGGTTCTGATCAACTACGACATGCCCTGGAACCCGATGCGGGTCGAGCAGCGTATCGGGCGCATCGACCGCATCGGCCAGCGCTACCGGGAAGTGCAGATTCGCAACTACTTCTACGAAGGGACGGTGGAGGCCAGGGTCTACCAGGCCCTCTCAAACCGCATCGACTGGTTTCAGGCCGTCGTCGGCCAGCTCCAGCCCATCCTCGCCCAGGTGGGGCAGGTGATCCAAACCCTGGCAATGGTGCCCGAGGCGGTTCGCCAGCAGGCTTTGAAGCAAGAGCTCGAACGAATCGAGCGGGCCCTCGACGAGGCCCAGGCCGGGCTCGATCTGGACGAGTGGGCCGCCACCGGCGAGCGCGCGCGACCGGCCGAGAGCCCCGTCTCCCTGGCGGAACTGGCGCACGAGTTGACAACCCTCCCTGCGCTCAAACCACACTTCCGGCCCCACGAGAGCATCGACGATGCCTTCTGGTTGAAGACT
>DOUV01000387.1:0-3728 GCA_003520455.1 Chloroflexota bacterium
TTCAAGCCTGGCGCGTCTGGCCGGCTGTGGCCCTGCTGGCGGTCCTGCTGGCGGCGAGCTACGTGCGACTGTGGCCGCGCATCAACAACCACGACTTCGCCGTCTTCTACCGGGCCGGCCAGCGGCTGCGGGCCGGCGAGAGCGTCTACGCCGACACCGCGGCGTTCAAGGCAGCTCTCGACAACGGCAGGTTTGATCTCAAGGCCGATATTACCTGGCCCTACGCGTACCCACCGTTGCCGGCGATCTTGATGGTGCCGGTGACCTTCCTGCCCTACGACGTGGCCGCCACCGGCTGGACGCTGCTCAACATCGGGCTGCTGGTCGCGGGCTGTGCGCTCGTCGTTGCGGCCCTCCTGCGCTTCGAGGTGTCCAGGGCGTTTTACAGCGCCTTCCTCGTCGCAGGGGCCCTCGCGGCGCTGATCGCCTTCTATCCGGCCGAGGTCGCCCTGCGCCTGGGCCAACTCGAGATCGTCCAGTTCTTTTTGATCGCCCTGGCCTTCTGGCTCCTGGTGACGGATTGTGAGCTGAGCGGCGGTGCCGTGTTGGGGCTGGCCACAGCGCTCAAGCTCTTTCCGGGGGCACTGATCGGCCTGCTCCTCTGGCAGCGACGCTACCGCGCCGCCGCGGCCGGCCTGGTGGTGGGGCTCGGCGGGTTGATTGTGGGCTATAGTGCGGTCGGATGGCACGAGCTGCCTGCCTATCTGGCCTTCACCTCGGCCTACACGGCCGGGGGCATGCTGGCCTTCCCGTTCAATCAGAGCCTGACAGCCTTCTGGACTCGCAACCTGACCTTCAACCTGTTCAGCGAGCCGCTACGCGGCCTCAACCTGCCCCTGCTGGCGCGGCTGCTGAGTCTCGCCAGCATCGCCGCCGTTGGCCTCCCGACAGTGGCGCTGTGCTGGGGCCGGCTGCGAGGCTGGGCCTTCGCTCTCAGCTACGCCCTGGCCGTCACAGCGCTGCTGCTCGTGCTGCCCCACTCCCAGGTCTATGGCTTCGTGTGGCTCTTACTGCCCTTGCTGACGCTACTTGCCTGGCTCTGGATGCACCGGGGACGAGGCCGCTGGACAAGGGTCCTTCTCTCCCTTGGGCTCGTCGGCCTCTATTTGTTGGTCGGCCGCCACTGGGTTTACTATCGTCCGCTCGTTACCCGCCTGGTCACGGCCCATGTGACCTTTGGCACGCTCGGGCTGTGGGCCTTCGTCGCGGCCGCGCTCCTCCATAGCCGCGGCCGCCAGCCTCAGATGTTGGAGTGAGAAGTCGCATGCCTGAAGCTGCCTTGACAGCCCCGCTGGAGCCACGCACTCGCATCCTGATCGTCCTTATCAGCCTGGCGGCCCTCGGCTTTGTCATCAACACGGTCCGCACTCGCCGGCTCCGCGAGGAATACGCCCTGCTCTGGATCGCCTCCGCCGTCCTGCTGGTGCTGGCGCCCATCTCGGTAGACCTGCTGGATACGGTCAGCCGCTGGGCCGGTGTGGCCTACCCGCCGGCGTTCCTCTTCCTGATTGCGTTGATCTGTGTGTTGGGAATCCTCTTCCAGTACTCGCTCAGCATCTCGAAGTTTGCGAACCAGATCAAGGTGCTCACCCAGGAGCTGGCGATTACACGGGCCCGATTGCAGGAGTTGGAGGAACGGCTGGCGACGTGGGAGGCGCAGAGCTGATGGGCCGCGTGCGGTTGAATGCCGCTGCCTGGGCGCTGCTCGCCCTGGTGCTCGTCACGGTCCTATGGCGCTGGCTCCTGGCCTCGCCGGCGCGCGTGGTCTGGGGCGATGAGCCGTTCTACTTGTGGATCGGCCGCAACTGGCTGACCGGTCACGGCTACACCTTCACCGGCTACAGCGATGTCCATCACACGGCCGGCTACCCACTGTTGGCGGGCCTCCTCTACCTGGTAACCGGCAACCTGGAGCTGGCCAGCCGCCTGCTCTTCGTCATCTTCGGCGCGCTGCTGCCACTCCCGATCTACGGCCTGGCTGCACGGCTGTACGGTCGCGGAACGGGGCTGCTGGCGGCGATGCTTGTGGCGGCCTGGCCGGCGCTGAACGGCGCAGTGCTCCACTGGGGGACCCTGACCGAGCCGCCCTACTACTTTTTCATCTACAGCGGCCTCTTCGTGGCGATGACTATCCTGCTCCCCAGCGGGACGGCCACTTCGCGGGGTGGGCGCTGGCGCCGCCTACTGCCATGGTTCGCGACGGCGGCCCTGCTGACTCTGGCCTACCACGTTCGTCCGGAGGCTATCGCGCACGTCCTGGCGGCCGGCGTCTACCTTACCCTCGTCGGATTCATCGAGTTGCGCCGCCGCCTGATGGCCCTGCTGCCCAGGGTGGCGGCATATGCCCTGGGCTTTGCCTTGCTCTGGCTCCCCTACGGAGCCTACGTCGCCCAGCACACCGGCTCCTGGCAGATCAGCGAGAAGGCGGGGGTCACGTACGTGACCAGCAAGAGTCTGGCCTACGGCGATACGAAGGCCTTCGACCAGGCAACCTGGGGGTTGGACTCGACCGGCCGGGAGGTCTTCTTCTTCTCGCGCGAGTCCTACAACGTCAGCATGGTTGAGACGATCCTGGCCGATCCGGGGGATTTCGCCCGGCTCCTCTACCAGAACCTGGAGATGTTCCTTGCCCAGACGATCTCCAACCGGCTGTTCCCCTTCTTCCTGCTGCCGCTCGTCGCGCTCGGTTGGTTCGGTGCAGCCTGGGAGAGCCGGCGGCTCAAGGGTGAGGGACTCCTGTGGGTCGGGATTCTCCCGGTTCTCGCGTTCCTGCTCTTCTTCATCCAAGAGCGATACATCGCGACGCTGCTGCCAATCCTGATCATCTGGACCGCTCACGGCTTGAGCCGCTTTGGTGCCTGGTTGACCGCCTCGATCGAGCGGATAAGCTGGCGTCGCGTGCAGGCCCGGCGGCGGAGTGCCCTGGCAGTCGCGCCGGCCATGGTATTGGTGCTGCTCTTCCTGGTGATGACGCCGCACGTCATGGCGAGCACCAGCACCGGTTCGTGGCGGCCAGCCCACCGGCTGGTCGGGCTCTGGCTACGGCCGCTGGCCCGCGAGGCCGTCGTCATGAGTCGCTACCCCGCGATTGCCTTCCACGCCAATGCGGCCAGGTGGGTCGCCACGCCCAACGCTGCGGTCGAGGCGATTCGCCCCTACGCGCTGGACAAGCGGGCGCGCTACTGGGTCATCGACGAGCGCGAACTCAACCTGCGGCCCCAGTTCCGCTCCCTGATCGAGGGGCAGGCGCCGGCCTGGCTGCGGCTGGTCCATCGTGAGGGGCGTGATGGCGGGCGGATCGTCGTCTACGAGGTCGTGCCGTGACCGTCTCCCCGCCCTCGCGGCCGTCCGCGCGACGGCTGGACCGTAACGCAATCGAGCGGGCTAACGTCTTCTCTAGAGCACCGGTCAAATCATCCCGCGGGGGAGGGAAAAGACTTCCGACGTCTTGTTCGCGCCAGGTGCCCGCCTCGATCATCGTCGTCGGAGCGCGCGTTGGGCAAGCATGGTCCCTACCAGACTTCGGAAGTCTGAGTCCTTGACCGGCGCTCTAGGGGGAACGCGCACCGCGTGACGGATCTGCGCTCGGCGCTCTCAACGAGAATAGTGATCCGTGATGGCATCGCTCACGGGTCAGGTATCACGCACCGGTTTGAGCAGTCTATGCGCCGCTCAGTAACAGGACTTACGCGGTAGCTTGAATTGCGGACGGGGCAGCCCGGCGGTTG
>DOUV01000387.1:3772-5863 GCA_003520455.1 Chloroflexota bacterium
GGCACGCTGGTTGTCGGATGAATGTGGAACGGGGTAACCGCGCGCTCAAGCGCGCACTTCAAGCCAAATGCCGCTTCTTTGAACCGTTCTGCCTCGCACCGCGTAAGTCGTGTCCGTAAGGATTCCCACCACACGCCACGATGGTACCAGTACTCCCTGTCCTCACGAAAGGTAGCCGCCTTCGCCTGGTCCCGCTCGCGCTTTCCCGTGAGGCGGGAATTCTGGGCACCCTGGTCCTGCTGGCGACGGCCGTCCGAGTGGCGAGCGCGGTCTTCCTGCCGCGTGTCATCAAGTGGGATGAGCCCGACTACCTGCGCCTGGGATACAACCTGCTACACGGCCAGGGCTTCACGAGTGGATTGTACCCGGAGGCGCACTACACCCCGCTGTACCCCCTGGTCAGCGGGCTCAGCTACCTCCTGGTGCGCGACTGGGAGTGGGCCTCGAACCTACCGTTTGTGATTTTCGGGGCGGCGTTGCTGGTGCCGGTCTATGCCCTGGCACGCCGTTTGTATGGCCCACGAACGGCGGTGTTCGCAGCCCTGCTCCTGGCCTGCTTTCCTCCGCTGACCGTCAGTGTGCTCTACTGGGGGACCCTGACCGAGCCGCTGTATCTCTTCCTGATCTTCAGCGGCCTCTGGTTCGCCTGGCGGGCCATCGAGGGAGCCGGCCGCCGGCCGTTTGCAGCGAGCGGCCTGCTCTTCGGCCTCGCGTACCTGACGCGGCCGGAGGGCACGACCTACCTGACTCTGACCGGCCTCGTGATCCTGGCCTTGCGGTGGCCGGCACGCGACCGGCGCGGGACCGTGGCGGGCCTGGGTCTGTACCTGGCGACGTTTGCGCTGGTCGCCGCGCCCTACCTGATCTACTTGCGGGGCGTCACCGGCCATTGGAGCGTCACCGGCAAGCTGGGCGTGACCTGGGCGATCGGGCAAGCCGTCATCGACGCCGACCCGGCGGAGTATGATCGGGTCACAGCGAGCCTGGATGCCTCCGGCCGTGAGATCATCTGGTTCTCGCCCGATCGATTCCGCACGAGCCTGCCGGAACTGATCGGCGCGGACCCTGCCGGTTTCGTGCGGCGCGTGCTGGTGAACGCCCGCCGCCTGGTCGATGTGTTCTTCGCGCGGACAGCCTTCTCGCACTGGTTGCTGTTGCTGGTGGGGGTCGGGCTCTTTGCAGTTCCGTGGGATCGGGAGCGACTCCGCCGCGAACTCTTCATGCTGGGGGCCGCGGCACCGGTTCTGGCCTTCCTGCCGTTTCACGTCGAGCTGCGCTTTTTCAGCCCGGCCTTTCCGGTGCTGCTCATCTGGTCGGCCCACGGCCTGGAACGGGTCGGCCAGTGGTTCGTCGCCACCTGGCAGACATCCTTCGGTTCGTCGCCCGGCGCGCGAGTCGTGCGGCTGGGACCGGTGCTGCCGGTGGGGGTGGTGCTGCTCTTCTTCCTGGTGATGAGTGTCTTTGCCGCGCGCGACGGGATCAGGGCGACGAAGTTTGGGCACAAAGAAGCCGGTCTCTGGCTGCGCGCCCACGCGCCTCCGGATGCCGCCATCATGACCCGTGATCTGGCGGTGCCCCTGTACGCCGACCGGGCCTGGGTTGCCTCGCCCCGCGCAGAGTGGCCAGCTTTCCTGTCCTACGCCCGGGCCCACAGTGCGGGCTACCTGGTGGTCGACGAGTGGGAGATTCGACGCGTTCGTCCCTTCCTTGCCGGCCTGCTCGATGCGCCGCCGCCGGAGGTCGAACTGGTGTGGCAGCAGCCTGAAGCCGACGAGGGGACGCGGATCTTTCGTTTTGTGCACTGAGACGACTGACCCTTGCGTGAGTTGCTCCACGGGGTGCGTGAAAGCGCGGATCGCAACGCGGTTGAGAAAGCCTCGCTGAAAAGGTTGTGACTTGAGAACGGAGAGCCGGCTGCTCTGTGTCAACCCGCCAGGCCCCCCCGGCACCGTCGCCAACCGGGAGGGGGCTGGAGGCATGGGCGTCGTCGTCGAGGGCGACGATGGTTTCTTCTACCCGCCCCACGCCCTGGCCTGGGCTACGGCAGCGGCGCGGGCCGAGGGCCTCAGCGTCGCCCTCCTCGACGCCGTG
>DOUV01001097.1 GCA_003520455.1 Chloroflexota bacterium
CCGCGAATTATTGAGATGATACTTCCCGTGATCGTCTCCTCGGCCGATTCTCGGTTGTTGCGTGAGAAAGCCGAACTCCTGCGGGAGAAGGGCTGCGAGATTCTGGAGAAGCCTTTCAATCTGGACGATCTTGTGACGAAGGTCGACGAAGCGGTTGGTCCGCCACCATTCAGGCGGCTTGAAGGCCAATAAAGGAGACCCAACCTTGATCGTAGCTCGAGCTGGGAGCGAGCCAGGCATTCGTAAGATCGCCGTCCTCCGGGCCAACGGCATCGGCGACTTTCTCCTCGCCGTGCCGGCGCTGCAAGCGCTGCACGCAACCTACCCTGCAGCCGAGATCACTCTGCTTGGCAAGCCCTGGCATGCCCCGTTTCTCGCTGGCCGGCCGGGACCGGTCGACCGGGTCATCGTCGTGCCACCAAGCCGCGGGGTCCGTGACGAGCTCGACGTGGTGGAGAAGACCGCCGAGTTGGAGCAGTTCTTCGAGGTCATGGCCCAGGAGGGCTTCGATCTCGCCATCCAGCTCCACGGCGGCGGGCGCTACTCCAACCCCTTCGTCCTCCGCCTCGATGCCCGGATGACGATCGGCCTCAAAAGCCCGGAGGCTGCGGCACTCGACCGCTGGGTGCCCTACATCTACTTCCAGTCTGAAATCTTACGCTGCCTGGAGGTCGTCAGCCTGGTCGGCGCCACGACTGTGGTGCTGGAGCCGCGCCTCGTGGTCACCGCCGCCGATCTGGATGAGGCTCAACGCCTCGTGCCGAACGCAGAGAAGCCGCTCGCGCTCCTCCATCCCGGCGCGACCGACCCGCGCCGCCGGTGGCCGGTCGAGAAGCTCGCCGCAGTGGGGGACGCGCTCGCGCTTGCTGGCGCCCACGTCGTCGTGAGCGGAACAGAGCCAGAGCGAGCGCTCGTCGAGGCGGTGGTGAATAGGATGGGTGTGGAAGCACAGAACGTCTGTGGGCGTCTCTCGCTTGGCGGCCTGGCCGGTCTGCTCTCCCGCTGCCGGGTGGTCGTCTCCAACGACTCCGGTCCGCTTCACCTGGCGGCGGCGGTCGGAGCGGCGACGGTCGGGATCTACTGGTGCGGAAATCTGATTACCTAGATTTGGCCCAAATTGAGCGGCAAATCATCAAGGGCAGCGAAGGCTGAGTGAAAACCGCCCGCGAGCGGGTGGAGCTGATTGAGCGTAATGCCTTGGATGTGGCCGTCGGAATCAAGCAGGACGGCTCCGGGAATCTGAAAGGCATCGCGAACGGTTCGGTGAATGCCATATTTGTGGAAGCGCTGATCGGCCTGTGCCAGATCGTTGCGCGTCCAGATGACGAGATTGTGAGCGAGATGAGCCAGGAGGACGAGCATCTCTTGGGCGGCGAAGCGCTGTTTGTTGCGGTGGGTGAGGCCCAAGCCCTGTTTGTCGGCGCGGTTTTGGGTTTCGATCCCACCACCACGGCGGTCATAGGCCTGGAGCGCGGCCAAGAGGCCATCAACCGGCTGAAGCGGCGAAGGCACTGCTTGCTCACCGAGCTGGAAGAGCATCTCATCGGTGAGTGTCAAGACCAGGACATGATGGCTCCTGGAGCCATCCGCTTTCTTGCTGCGTACAGCCAATTGACGCGTTGGGCGGGTATAGGGGTGAGGTGCTTGCACCCAGCCAACCTCCCGGTCCTCGAGCTTGGAATCGGCATACCACTGGAGCACGCTCGCTGCCAGTTTCTCGGCCCGTCGCCAGTTTTTCACCTTGACGAGGATGTGATAGTCACGCGCAAGCAGCCAGTTGATGTCCTTGTCCTCTCCACCGCCAGCATCCACCCGCACAATCGTGCGCTTGCGCTTGGGCTCGTCCAAGTCCAGGACATCTTCAGTGGTGGTCAGCAGCGCTTGCAGGCAATCGTTGAGCTGGCGCTTGCCTGGATAGAGCCGATCCACGATCAGTTCTTCGTACTGGGTGGCGACCACGCGACCGAGTTGACGTCCGCGGCGATTCTTCTGCTTGGCGAAGTACCCTTTGGTCACTCCTTCACCCTGCCGACCAGCAGGCATGCCGGTGGTATCGATGTCAAGCAGTTGCCACTCGTGCTCATAGTTGTGGGCATAACTCTGCCCGTGGTGGCGCAGAATTGCTTTCAACGCCGTGCGCATCTCGGCAACGTTTTCAGGCGTACACGCGTTCAAGGTGTCGCTGATGGTCGACTGCTCCGCGCACGCCCTCCGACCAAAGGCTCGTTGGACGGCGCGGTCAGGCCGCACGCGAGTGTTGATCTCGATCAAGCCGCTCCCACCCGCCAGAATATTGATGAAACAGTCCAGCAGTTTTTCCAGCGGCGTGTGCACAAGCACTTTCTGCTTGATCTTGACATGCTCCGCAACCACCGCCCACAAGCCGAGGCGTTGGAATCGCATCCCCAATGCCACCAGACCAGCACGAGCCGAGAACGCAATCTCTTCGTCCATGGCGACAGGTCCCTCTGCGATAGGCCACTTGAATGGCACACATCTTCGCAGAGATCTCTCTCGCGGTCATCCCCCTCTCGGCACTCGGGATGATTGGTAGCCTAATTTGGGCCAAATCAAGGTGATTAACGCCGGACCGTTCTTTCGAGCCCGCCACCGGCCGGCCATCTCCTGGCGACTGGCATGTCCCGTCTGTGGCCTTGACTGCACGTGCCACGAGTGCGATCACCGCGCCTCATTTGTCGCCGATGTTCCCACGGAAGAAGTGGTTGCCTCAGCGCTCGACCTCTTCCACGAACCGTGGCGGGCACGTTCCAGTTCCCTGGATCAACTCAATGGAAACTCAAGGAGTTCGTATGGCTCAAATCGGTTACAAGCTTTCGAGTGAGGAGCATGGTCCCAAAGAGTTAGTACGCTACGCGCAGCGGGCAGAGGAGACAGGCTTCAGCTTCGCGATGATCTCGGATCACTATCACCCCTGGATCGACAAGCAGGGCCAGAGCCCCTACGCCTGGACAGTCATCGGTGGCGTGGCCCAGGCGACCCGCCGACTGCGGCTGGGCACGGGGGTCACCTGCCCCACGGTCCGCTACCACCCGGCGATCATCGCCCAGGCGGCAGCCACCGCGGCCACGATGATGCCGGGACGCTTCATGTTGGGGGTCGGCACGGGGGAGAACCTCAACGAGCACATTCTAGGCGATCGCTGGCCACCGACCCCGATTCGGATCGACATGCTGGAGGAGGCGGTAGCGGTGATCCGGCTGCTCTGGCAGGGCGGGATGCAGGATCACCACGGCCGCTTCTACACCGTCGAGAACGCCCAGATCTATACCCTGCCCGAGCAGTTGCCGCCGATCCTGGTCGCTGCGAGCGGGGACGAATCGGCGACGGCAGCGGGACAGATCGGTGACGGCTTGATCTCCACCGCACCGGACGCCAAGCTGGTGCAGACCTTTCAACAGGCCGGGGGGAGCGGCAAACCGTGCTACGCCGAGTGTTCCGTCTGCTGGGCGGAAAGCGAGGAGCAGGCCAAACAAACCGCCTACGAATGGTGGCCGACAGCTGCCTTGAAGGGTGAACTGGGTCAAGAGTTGCCGGTGCCGACCTATTTCGAGCAGGCCGTCCAGATGGTGACGCCTGATGACGTCGCCAGGGTCGTGGTCGTCGGCCCTGATCCCCAGAAGCACATCGATGGCATCAAGAAATACCTTGACGCCGGTTTCGAGCACGTCTGGATTCACCAGATCGGCCCGAACCAGGAGGGTTTCTTCCGGTTCTACCAGAAGGAAGTTTTGCCAGGGCTCCGCCGGCAGGGTCTTATCGAGTAGGTGCAGTCGTCGGGATGATCCGCTCGCGGCGCCAGGGATCGGCGAGCGCATCACAAGCGTTGCCGCCGTAACCTTCACGGTGTAGCCTACTCTTATTCGAGTATGATGCGCCGGATGGGCAACAGCATTGCCCTCGCCCACCCACTTCCAGACATGCAACAGGAAGGCTGTGGTGTACGACCCCTCACGGTGTTGCCTTACCGTTTCGACCGCCACGCTTGAAAGACCTCCCAGACCCGCGGGTCCTCCTGTCCTAACCGCCAGGTTGCGATACCGCGCGTCTGGTAGCGGGCGGCCAATTCGAGGCGGGCGGCGGCGCTGGTGGCGTCCTCGATCCAGACGACGTGTTCCTGGATGGCCGCCAGTGGAGGCAGCGCCCGAGGTGTCGCGGGCGGGGGTGTCGGGGGCGGTGTCACGGAGCAGGGCGGCAGCTTCCGCTCAGTGATGTCGTGTTGCGGCGGGACCTGCGTTCCAGGTGGGGTCGGATCGCCCGCCGGGGCGGAATAGCGCAGCGTTGCTGACCGCGAGGCCGGATCCTGAGTCAGGGACACACCGTAGCGCTCCGCCAGCCACTGGGCCTGGCCGTGCTTCAGTGATCGAACCGGGAAGCCAGAGGTGATATTCCAGTCATAGCCGTAGAAGGCGAGCCCGAGCATCACCTTGTGCGGGGGAATCTGGCTCGTGGCGAAGGCGGCCACCTGATCGACCCAGTCGTAGGGCGCGACCGGTCCCGGGGGACCCCAGGCGCCATGGTAGTCGTAGGCCATAATGGTGACCAGGTCGGCGTGGTGACCCAGCGCGGCGTAGTCGTAAGCCGCGGCCCAACCGGTGGCTACGTCGTGGGTCTTGGCCGGGATCGCCAGGGCCAGGAGCTTGCCGTGTGCGTGCAGGGCAGTCGCGAGTTGCTCCACGAACGCCGTGTAGGCGGCACGATCGTCGGCGTTGACCCCTTCCAGGTCGAGGTCGAAGCCGGCGTAGTCCTCTGCACGGACGTAGTCCGCGATCTGGCTGATGGCGTGCGCGCGGGTGGTTTCATCGGTCACCAGGCGATTGTTCAGCCAGCTCGACGTCGTCAGCAGCGAGGGCAACAGGGTGGTGCCCTGCTCACGGGCGAATTGCTTGAGGGTCTGGTCATCCCGGCTGCCGATGTTGCCGCAGGCATCAATCTGCACCCACTGGGCGCTGACGTAGTCAATCGCTCCAGCCTGCCGGGCCAGCGAATCCCACGAGGCCGAATCCCAGGGGGCATAGTAAGCCAGCACCTGGCGTTGGAGAGGCAGCGGCGGCGCTGACGCTTGCGCACCGGGCTGACCGCCCGACTGCCACAGGACCGGCTGCAAGGCCGCAGAATCGGGGAACAGGCCCGCCTCTTTGGCGATTTGTCCACCCAATGCTACCGTCACCTGGCCCTGGTGGGCCCAGGGAACATCCTCCTTCCACAGTTGAAAGACGACTCGCTGAGTGCGCACGGCATAGTGGGTGCTCATGTCGGTGATGACGCTCGTCGGGAGACCGTTGGTCTGGACGGGGTCACCCACGACCGCGAAGTAGGCCGCGCGAATGGCCGGCGAGGCGTCCAGCACGGCGAGCCGGCGGCGGACGATCTCGTCCCACGCGAGACCGGTTTCATTCCAGTGCGCGGGCGGGGGAATCTGGCGCGCCGCGAGCAGCCACTCGTTCACGCCCAGTTGGTCGAGCAGGTCGAAGACGTTCACGAAGTAGACCTGGCCGACCTCCGGGCGCCACTGGAAGACCACTTGTTGAAAGACCTGGACGACGAAGCCATCCCATTCGAACCGCTGCGAGATCGGGTAGCCGAGGGCCGGGACACCTCCCAGGCGCGTGAACTCCGACCAGAATTTCACCCCTCCATCGTCGGTCACGCCGTAGCCTTTGCCGCCGCCACCGGTCTGCGTGAAGAAGTGGCCGTTCGGAATGTCCCAATCCGGCTGGCTCTGCGCCGAGGATGACGCAGACGCAACGGCGAACGGGAAAACCAGGCCGAGCACGAGCAGTCGCAAGGCTGACACCATCATACTCCCTCAGCAGACAGGCCGATACCCGGCGCGAGTAAGAGGCACTCGTGCCGTATGGTAACATGAAGTCCCAGAAGAAGTCCATGGCGACGACGTGAGGTGGGCTCGGATCTACGGTGAGTTGCACCGCGAAGTCCTCAGCGCTCGCCGGCGCGAGACCCGCCAGGCAGTTCGTGGACCGGATTTCACCGCCCGCGGTTTGTCCTGCTGGCGCGGTAAGGAAGGGGACGATCCCGGCGATAGGGGCCGCCGCGGTTATCGACATAACAGTCAAGGCGCAAGCGTGTTAGCAGGGGTTTGGTCGCGGACGCGCGCAGTGATCACGCCAAGTCTCGACATAACGATTGAGGACCCGCGTCGTCGATCCCGAACTGGCTCTTCAGAGGGTCCACAGCCGGAATTCTCAGGCCAGCCCCTGCTTCGCGGCTCGCCGCAACAGTCGCCACCCGTAACCTTCCAGGTGCACCGTGCGCTCCTCCTGCCCGTTTCCAACATCTGCCCAAGGCTCCGGCAAAACAACCTCGTGGGGCACAGGATTGTGGTTCAGCAGGAAGAGGAGGTCGCCGCGGCGCGCGGCTTCGACGTTGGGTGGGGTGATGAGAGGTGCCTCAAGGCCGAGACTGGGCAGCAGATGGGCGATCAGGGGCCAGCCACCCATCGTGCCGAGGGTGATGACCTGGCCCCGGCCGTGGCGCTTCCGCAGAATAGCGGGGCGCCCGGCGAAGAAGGCGCCGCCGTAGGTCGCCAGGACCTCGGTGCCCTCGTCCGGTTCCCAGATCTCGCACCAAACCCCCGCCCTTAGCTCCTCCCGCTCGTCTGGTGAGGGGTTGGGGAGGAGGTTCAGCGGGATCGTATCGCCCGGTTCTCGGGTGTCGAACTCCCGGACGGTGCCGCCGATGAGCCCGACGAGGGGGCCTGGTTGTGGTACGTCGTGGAGCGCACCGGCCTCGTTCTTGAAGCCGGCCCGCGGGCCGACGACGAGTGTACCGCCGGCCTCGACCCAGGCTTGCAGTCGTGCGGCGTGCGCCTGGCTGGTGACGTGGAGTTGTGGGGCGAAGACGACCTTATACCGATTGAGCATGCCCCCGGGTGAGATGATGGCGGCCTGGAGGTTGTGACGCCAGAGCGCCTCGTAGATCGGCAGGAGGTAGAGGCCCCAGCGGTTCATCGCCTGGAGCGGTGCGCCGCCAGCGAAAAGCAGGGGCTCATCACTCGGGGCGCGGAAGTCGAGCGAGCGGGTGTGGGGTTGGTATTCCAGCGCCCAGTGGCTCGCGAAGTCAAAGAGGATCGCCGCGTCGTAGTGGGGCTCATTTCCAGACAGGGCCGGGCCGGCGCGCTGCCAGAAGGTCGCCAACGCCAGCACCTCCGAATAGGCCCGGGTCGGGCGGGCGGCGTGATCGAGCAGGCCCGAGTGGTACAGCTCCGCCCCGTGGCGGGCCTGGCGCCAGCGGAAGTACAGAATCGCGTCGGCCCCGTGCGCGATGGCCTGCATCACCTTAAGGCTTAGCAGGCCCGGCGGAAACTGGGGGTTGTAGGCCGACCAGTTCACCTGCCCCGCCTGCTGCTCGATGACCCAGAAGTTCTGCTCCTTCATGCCCCAGATGATGGCGTGGTTGGCGGCGATGGTGACAGGCTGGGCGCCGTGGTGGTGGTAGTTGTCCCACGAGACAAAGTCGAGATCCTTCGCCAGCTCGTAGTGGTCAAACTGGAAAAAGTAGATCATCAGGTTGTGGGTGATCTGGTGGGTGGGGGCGTGCCGGCGTAGGATAGCGGCCTCCTCGTGGTTGAAGCGCACCCAGGTGTCGCTCGAGAAGCGGTAGAAATCGAGCATCAGGCCGGGGCTGTGGTCTGCGGGGGCCGGGCCAGGGAGAAGCACCTGGCGCCAGTCGGTGTAGCGCTGGCTCCAAAAAGTGGTGCCCCAGGCCGCGTTCAGCGCCTCCGGTGAGCCGTAGTGCGCCTCGAGCCAGCGCTGGAACTCGCGCTCGCAGTTGGGGCAGGTGCAGCGAATCGTCTCGTGGCAGCCGTACTCGTTGTCGATCTGCCAGGCCACCACGCGCTCGTCCCGGCCGTAGCGCTCGGCGATCTTTTCGGTGATCCGCAGGGCCAGGCGGCGGTAGTCGTGGTTGTTGGCACAGGCATGGCGGCGCGTCTGTGGGCTCATGCGCCGGCCGCGCTCGTCGACCCGCAGGCACTCGGGGTACTTCCAGGTGAGCCAGGCCGGCGGCGTCGCGGTGGGTGTGCCCAG
>DOUV01000929.1 GCA_003520455.1 Chloroflexota bacterium
GACCCCGTGCCGAGCCCGGTAGTGGGCCAGGAACTCGTACTTGAGCCTGGCCATGTCCACCAGCGAGGGACACTCGCGCTTGCAGCCCTTGCACTCCAGGCAAAGGTCCAGCACCTCGTAGAGTTCGCAGCTGGTCATGCCCTCGGGCCCGAGCCGGCCGGTCAGCGCGACCCGCAGCGCGTTGGCCCGCCCGCGCGTCGAATTGACGAGACCACACGTATACGCCTCGGCGGCCGGAACAAGGCGGCCGGTGTGCATCAATTCCAGCGTCCGCGCCGGACCGACCAGTTCGATGAGCCTGGCATAATTGCGCATCGAGAGGCAGTTGCCCAACTTGACACAGGGCACGCTCAGCTTGCTCTCAGGCGTTGCGACGCGCAGATCGCAGTTCAGGGCCAGAATGAGGCCACCACCAACAGCAGCCCCATCGATGAGCGCGATGGTCGGTTTCTGAACAGCCGCCAGCCGGCCAACAACGCGATCAATGGTGGACTCGTACGTACTCCAGCCCGGCCGTCGGGTTGTCCTGAAAGGCAACAAACTGGCTGATATCCGTTCCCGCCACAAAGGTTTTACCGCCGGCCCCGCGTAGCACCCACACCCGAAGGCCCTCATCCGCGTCGACGATGTCACACAGTTCATAGAGCCGCTCGTACATGGCCCAAGTCATCGCGTTGCGATAGGCCGGCCGGTTGAAGGTGAGCGTGGCAATGGGGCCGGCACGCTCAAATTGCATCTCTTCCATCGTTAGCTTCCTCCAGCGTCCAGTCGCGGTATCGCGACCACCTGGTTGCTCGCTGCTGACTCATAGGCTTTCAGGGCAATCGCCAGGGTCTTGTAGTTGTCTTCGGGACCGGTCTCGAAAGGGGCGCCCGTCCGGAGGCACTCGACGAAGTGCGCCTGCGCCCGGTAGAAGGTTTCCTCCTCCTGCGGGTCAGGATCAAACGCGGGGACATAGGTGCCACGCTGATCGCTGACAACGGTCACCCCTCGCTGGCCGCCGAGGAAGATCGTGCCTTCGGTCCCTTCAATGGCCCCCGAGACAAAGCGGCGCGATGGGCGGATGTACCCTTTGCTACACCAACTGCTCTCCACGACGATGAACATCTGTGGGAACTTGATCACCAGTGTCGCCAGATCATCCCCTCGCAGCAATGGGCTGACGTTCTGCGTCTGGGCGTAGACCGTCTCCGCGTCCCCGAAGAGAAAGCGGGCTACGTCGATGAAGTGGATCATCTTCTCGGAGATGATCAGCCTGGTCTGGTTAGTCAGGAATCGATGCTTGTTGAGCAGGAAGGAATTGGGGTACTCCGTCGTCGGCCAGGCGATTGGATAGCGGGAGTCGAAGCGCGCGTAGAAGGGCGTACCGATCGTCCCGCCCGCAATTTCTGATCGCAGCGCCTGGACCAACGGGTCCCAACGGGTGTTCTCGTTCACCATGAGCCGCACCCCGTGGCGGTGGCACGCGGCGATCATCTCCTCCGCATCAGAGAGTTCCAGCGCGAGCGGCTTCTGGCAGAGGATCGGTTTGCCGTAGACCGCCGCGATCAGAACGAGCTCCTTGTGGCCAGGGGGAGGAGTGAGCACGTCGATGGCATCCAGCGCTTCAGCCTGCAACATCTCCTGGAGGGAGCCGTAGACGCGCGGCACGTCGAACTCGGCGGCGCGCTCCCTGGCGCGCGCCAGGTCCACGTCGCTCACGGCGACCACCTCCGCATCGGGTACACGCCGCCACCCACGCAGGTGGCTCCGAGAGATAAACCCACATCCAACAAGTCCAATCTTGATCGTCATGCTGGCGCCGCCTCCAATCGAAACCTACTGGACAACCCCAGACTCATGCAGTTGCCCCACCTCCTCATCGCTCACGCCCATATCACGCAGGATCTCAGTCGTGTGCTGGCCCAACGCTGGCGCGGGGCGAGGGACGCCGGCCGGCGTCTCGGAGAGTTTGAGCGGGCTCCCGAGACTCATCACCCGTCCCGCCATGGGATGGTCCGTCTCGATGAGCATCTGGCGTGCGAGGACTTGGGGATCTGCCAGGACCTGCGCGACGTCGTAGATCGGCCCGGCCGGCACGCCGGCAGCCTCCAATCGTTCCAACCAGTAGGCGGTATCGTGCTCGAGAAGGCTGGCTTCAAGAATCGTGGCCAGCTCATCCCGGTGCCCGACGCGGTCGGCGTTGGTCAGAAAGCGCTGGTCTTCGAGCAGATCCTCGCGGCCGATGACCTGGCAGAAGCGCTGCCAGTTGCGTTGCGTGGCGGCGCCGACGTTGACAAAACCATCGCGCACGCGCAGGGCCTGGTAGGGCGCGATGGAGCGGTGGGCCGAACCGGTCGGCTGGGGAACAGAACCGCCGAAATATTCGGCAGCCTCCCAAATGGTGTAAGCGATTCCGGCGTCGAGCAGGGCCATGTCGAGGTGTTGGCCCTGGCCGGTGCGCAGGCGGTGGATATAGGCCGCCACGATGCCGTAGGCAGCGAACAGGCCCGCGTTGAGATCACAGATGGGCACGCCGACCTTCGCCGGTGGACTGCCGGGGTGGCCGGTGATGCTCATCAACCCACTCATGCCCTGGGCGATGAGGTCAAACCCGCCGCGGCCGGCGTAGGGACCGGTGCGACCAAATCCGGTGATCGAGCAGTAGATCAGCGCAGGGTGGCGTCGGTGGACCTCGTCATAGCCCAAACCCAGGGAGTCCAGGGCGCCTGGGCGGTAATTCTCGACGAGGATATCGGCTTCTGCCAACAGGCGGTGCATGAGCGCCAGTCCCTCGGCCGATTTGAGATCGAGCGCGATGCTACGCTTGTTGCGATTGAGGATGAGAAACCCCCCAGCGATGCCGTTGAAAAAGGGCGGTCCCATCCGGCGCATACCATCGCCCCCGTCTGGTGATTCCACCTTGATGACATCGGCTCCCATGTCGGCCAGAAGCAAGCCGCAAAATGGCGCCGCCATTATGTGTCCCACTTCCAGCACTCGAATCCCGTCCAACGCGACGGGCAGCATGCCAGTCATATCTCCTGCACCTCCTGGGTCTTGAAGAGCCGGTGGGCCGTGCCGGCGAGGCACTGGCCCCGTTCGGTCTCGGTGATGTCGATTGCCTCGTACTTGGCCAGTTCGACCGGGAGATTGAGCGGGGAGTCAGAGCCCATCATTACCCGGCCGGCACCGAGGCTGCGAACGAATTGCAGAATCTGTCTGGGGGCACACCATGAGGTTTCCAGATAGATGTTGGGGCAGATCTGAGCGCTGACCAGGGCCTCGTCGCTGTACATCTGATAGCCGGCATGGCCCAATATGATCGGGAGATTCGGGAACTCTTGTGCCCTCGGAATCGCCAGCGAGGGGAGCGCAAAGGGGATGCCCCGCCCGGTGTGGATTATGACCGGCACACCGAGCCGGTCCGCCGTCTCGAAGACGATGTGCGCACGCTCATAGAGGGGCGACATCGAATAGCACATGGGGTGGAACTTGACAGCCCGG
The DNA here is from genome assembly GCA_003520455.1 of Chloroflexota bacterium. The sequence goes on from DOUV01000929.1 coordinate 3,487, forward strand.
AAGCCCAGCTCGTGGACACATCGTTCCATCTCGGCGACGAACACATCTTCCGGCAGCGCCGGATTGAGACAGCCCCCTCCGACAAAGGTCGGCCCCTGGCGAGCGCAGAACTCGGCCACCAGGTCGTGGGCCGCACGAGGGTCGGCGGTGAGGGGATAGGGCAAGATGAGTGCCCCGGTTACACCGGTCCCGTCAAATGCCCGCAAGAGGCTCTCTTCGGTCGTGCGACTACCCGAGGTCAACGACTCACCGATGTGGACGTGGGCGTCGAAGATCTCCACTGCACCTCCCTTTCCTCATGCAGAGCGAACAGACGAAGCCTGCTGCGCCCACAGGAGGGCAAGGGCCCCGGCCGTCGCACAGAGATAGAGAACGGCATTGGCGGGGAAGACCGCGCGCAAACTGAGAGTAGTAATGCACTGGACCAATCGCAACCCCCAGGACCCTGGCCGACTGCACCAGGCTGATGGCCTCACCAACCCGCTCCTTGCGCGCTGTGAGCGTTACCAGGGTCATCGACAGGGCACCGAAACCACCCAGCAACCCGTGGGCGGCACGGAGGCCAAAGAGTTGCCAGGAGTGGCGGACCAGGCCCATCAGGACCGTGATGAAAACGAAGAGCGCCAACGCTCGCTGCAGCATCAATTTGTAACCGTAGCGATCGGCCAGGGCGCCCCAAAAGAGCGCCGCGAGAGACGAGAGCAACGGTGCAATACTCAGCATTGCCCCCGACCACAACGCAGCACGCTGCGGATCAGTGACCCCAAGCTCCTGCATGTAGAGGGGCAGGAAGGGCAAGACGAAGTTGAAGCTCAGCAGCGTGATAAAGATGCTGAGGACGAGAACGAATTGGTTGCGCTGCAAGGGCGGCAGATGCAGGCCAGGCATCTATCTACAAGACACCCGAGATCAGTTCGGCCAACTCCAGAACCTTACCCTCCGGCAGGGCCGACGCCAGATGCGACTTGCAATGGGCCGAGCCGGTCACGATCAGATCGGGCTGGGGGAGCGCGAGCATCGCGGCGGCATTCTCGGCGGCGGCGGCGGTGAGATCAGGGTTCGTCCAGGGCATACCACCGCCACCACCGCAACAGACCGCTCTCTCCCGTGTCCAGGGTGGCTCGGTCAGGGTCAGACCGGGAATGGCCGACAGCACCTGCCGGGGGGCATCGTAGACTCCCATACCCCGACCGAGCCGGCAGGGATCGTGGTAGGTGACACGTGCGTCCAACGGCTTGAAGCGCAACCGCCCGGCCGCCACCAGATCGGCGAAGAATTCGCTCGTGTGCCGCAGGGTCAACCCCTCGACCGAGAGGCCCAACGTCTCCGGGTATTCCTCGGCGACCATGTGGTAGGTATCGCCCGACGAGAAGAGGACGACCCGTGTGTCGCACTCACGCAGCGCCGAGACGACGTGTCGCGCCTGGCGGTGAGCTTGTTCCAGGAAGCCAAGCTCCAGCAGCGTCTCACCCGCATCGATCCAGTGCGGGAGCACAGTGGCCGTGATCCCGGCGTGCTGCAGAACCTGCCAGGTCGCCTCGGCCGCCTGGGGCTCACGGAAGGCGGCGTGACCATCGGGGAAGTAGAGAACCTCGGCTCCCGGCCGTACATCGGCCGTCGCGTTCAACCGTTCCCAGGCCGGAGCCGGGTCACCGTAGGGATTCCCGTAGTCGGCGACAGCCCGGCTGACAGCCAGCGCGGAGGCCGGCGCTTTGCGGCGCGCCA
>DOUV01001030.1:0-4659 GCA_003520455.1 Chloroflexota bacterium
GGCCCCAACGGGTGGTGCCCCTCAGCCTGGCGGTGGCTCACGACCCTCAAGCCCCGGGCGCCGGCCGTAGGCGTCGCACACCAGCGCCCAACTGGCTCAGCCGCGCTGCAGCCGCACGACGGTCTCGATGTGGAACGTTTGGGGGAAGAGGTCTATCGGCTGCACCGCGTCGAAATGGTAGCCGCCGTCGGCCAGCCGGCGTAGATCGCGCGCCAGCGTCGCCGGATCGCAGGAGACATAGACGATCCGAGGCACCTGCAGCTCGATTAGCGCTTGCAGAACCGGAGGGTCGCAGCCCGCGCGGGGCGGGTCGAGGATTGCCAGGTCGGGGCGGGCGCGGTCGGACGGCCAGGCGGGGAGGATCCGCTCGCCAGGGCCTTCCAGGATCTCGACGTTCTGCAGACCGCTGGCGTTGATGCGGGCGTCAGCCACTGCCTCGGGATGAGCCTCGACCAGCCAGACCAGCCCGGCTGAGGGTGCCAGGCTCAGGCCGAACGTGCCGACGCCCGCGTACACATCCAGGATGCGCTCGCTGCCCGTAGGTGGACTCGCGAAGTCGCGCACAACCGCGAGGAGCTGCTCGGCCATCTCACTGTTCACCTGGAAGAAGCTCCCTGCGCTGATGTGCCAGCGCCTCCCACCTAGCTCCTCCTCGATCCAGGATTCGCCGCTGATCGCAATCGTCGCTGCCATCTCGTCGCCGCCCCCCACCCGGAGGGCAACCCCGATGAGCCGATCCGATTGAAGGGTGAAGACCTCGTCCCCCTCGGCCTCAACAATGATCATCTGATCGCCGGTGTGCACGGAGCCGCGCAAGCCGATGCGCCCGGTCTGGGGCGAGACATCGGGGGTGCGATCGGGATCAGCAACACCGGTCTGCTCGTCGGGACGCTCCATCTCGATCTGTTGGAAGAGCTCGTAGACGGCTGGGTTCATAATGTAGCAGACATCAATCGGATAGACGCCGTTGCGATCGGCGTTGATGAAACCCAGGTTTCCCTCGTCGTCGGCGTGGAGCTGAACGTTGTTGCGGTACATCCAGGGGTCGGCCAGGTTGCCGAGGCAGTCGCGCACCGATGGCGCCTCGAACTTCCCGATGCGGTGGAGTTGATCGGCGACAATCTCACGTTTGAAGCGTAGTTGCGCGCGGTAGTCGATGTGCTGCCACTGGCATCCGCCACACTTGTGGGAGCCGAAGTGGGGGCACCGGGCTCTCACCCGCTCGGGACTCGGTACCACCACTGCGACCAACTCGGCCTCGGCCCAGCGTTTGTGCTGGCGGGTCAGCCGGACGCGCACCCGCTCACCCGGCAGTGCATAGGGTACAAAGATCACGCGGCCCTCGTGCCGTCCCAGGGCCGCGCCACCGTACGCCATCGCCTCTACCGTCAGTTCCAATTCGTGATTCATCGCTCACCGTCCTGAGTGCTGAGTCTGTGGCTTCACTCGAAGCGCCAACTCCGTCCTCAGCGCTCCCCTACCTCCCTTTCCACTGAGCTGCCCGCTTCTCGAGGAAGGCCCGAACACCCTCTTCTTTGTCCTCGGTGGCGAAGAGCAGCCAGAAGTTGCGGCGCTCGAAGTCGAGACCCTCGTCGAGGGGCACGTCGAGGGCGCGAAGGACTGCCTCTTTCGCCAGCCGCACGGCCACCGGCGGCTTGCTGGCGATGGTTGTGGCGATCTCGATGGCCTTTTCGAGATAGAGCTCGACTGGCACGACGTGATTGACCAGGCCTGCCAGGAGGGCCTCCTGCGCGGTCAGGAACCGTCCTGCCAGGATGACCTCCATCGCCAGACCCTTGCCGACGGCGCGGGTAAGGCGCTGAGTCCCGCCGGCACCGGGCATGATCCCCAGGTTGATCTCGGGCTGGCCGAATCGGGCACTCTCGCTGGCGACGATCAGGTCGCAGGTCATCGCCAACTCGTTGCCACCGCCCAGCGCGTAGCCACTGACGGCGGCGATGATCGGCTTGGGGAACTTCTTGACGGCGGCCCACTGCTTGAAGCGGTAGCTCTGGAGCATGTCGCCGGCCGACGCACCGGCGAACTCGTTGATATCGGCCCCGGCCGCAAAGGCGCGCTCATTGCCGGTGAGGACGACACACCGAATGGTATCGTCGTTCTCCCACCCCGTCAGCACGGCCGCGATCTCTTCCATCGTCTTCTGGTTGAGCGCATTCATCCGCTTGGGCCGGTTGATGCGGATGAGGCCGACGCCGTCCGCGGGCTGTTCGACCAGGATGTTCTCGTAGCTTCTCTCGGTGCTCATGCCGTTCTCCTGGAACCGTGAAACCTGACGTTATCACGGCGGACCTCCTCTTCACGTTTCAGGCAACTTCTCACCGCACACGCCACAATAGCCGAATTTGGCCGGGAGGTCCGCGGTGCCACAGGCGGAGCAGGTGCGCAGGGACGCACCGTGGAAGAATTCGGGCGAGTCGTCCTCGGCCCAGCGGCGGCGCAACTCGTCGTAATCCGGCGGGCGCTTCTCGTGGAAGGCGCGCACACCCTCAACCGTCTCGGGCGAGCCGGCGTGGATCGTGAGCCAGTCGCGCATGTGGCCGATGGTGAGATGCCAGGAGAGCTCGCGCCAGAAGTTGAGTTGCTGCTTGGTGTAGCGGCTGTTTTCGGGAAGCTTGCGGTAGAGCTTCTCGGCCATCGCCGTGACAGCCGCATCGAGCTGATCGCGCGGGACTACCTGGTTCACCAGCCCCCACTCGCGGGCGGTCGCCGCCGGGATTTTCTCATTCAGAAAGAGAATCTCCCGCGCCCGGCGGTCGCCGACGATGATCGGCAGCCACTGCGTGGCGCCCGCGGCGGCGACACTCCCGTGGCTGGCGCCCACCTGGCGGATGTAGATGTCATCGGCCGCGATGGCCAGGTCGCAACTGATGTTGAACTCGTTGCCACCGCCGACGACGATCCCATTGAGCCGGGCGATGGTAGGTTTGCCGATGTTCCGCAGCAGTTCGTGGGCGCGGATGAACTCGCCGACCCACTTCCAGTAGTCGCGCGGCCGCTGGACGAACTGCTGCTGCTCGTTGAGGTCGGCACCGGTGCAGAAGGCCTTGTCGCCGGCGCCGGTCAGTACCATGACCGCGATGCGGTCGTCCCAGGAGACGTCCAGAAACGCCTGCTGGAGTTCCTGGAGCATCTCGAAGTTGACGGCATTGTACCGCTCCGTCCGGTTGAGGGTGACCCGCGCCAGCCAGCCGTCCTTCTCGTAGCGGATCTGCTGGAAGCCGAACTCGGCCGGGTCACGACCGGTGTAGCGGCGCTCAGAACCAGTTTGCATGCGTTCGCTGTGCTGAGGACTCACCTTTGACTCCTCTGAAATAACAGGACTTACGCAGTAGGTTGAATTGCGGACGGAGTATCGGCTTGGAGTGCGCGCTTCAGCGCGCTGAAGCGCGCACTCCAAGCCAAATGCCGCTTCTTTGAGCCGTTCTGCCTCGCACCGCGTACGTCCTGTGAAATAACTCGAGAGTGGTGGAACCAACTGGGGCGTTGCCCCACTTCGGATTAAGAAACAGGCTGAAAGCGGGAACTACATCCCACAAGCCCTGTACTTCGGTAGCCCTCTTGCCCGCCTTGCCCCACTGCGCCCTTCGGCCAGACCCATTTTCAATGCTGTCAACCTTCGACCTTCAACCTTCCAACCTGCAACCTGCAACCCCTCTCAACCCCGCTGGGCTCCTTTGAGCCAGCGGCGGGACTGCTCGTTGCCGAGCAAGAAGCTCCAACAGAAGCTGAGATTGAAGCCAAGCAGCATCGCACCGATCCAGCTCGCCCTGAGCTTTTGGCTGAGGGCCAGCGAAACAGCCATGGCCGGGAGCAGGTGCTCGAGGGTCAAACGCGGGGCCTCGGGCAGTTCATCGGGGACTGTGGCGGCCGTGCGGAAGTATTGGCCCATCCATGAGCCCGCGGCAGCGGCCGCAGTCGCAGAGAGAGTCTTCAGTAACATGGCGATTCCTCGGATTGAGCAGGGTGATCGGGCGCAGGCGAACGTTGGCCGATAACCGGTTGAATATGGTCCCCTGGCCGCTGGTCAAGGCGTCGCCGAGACGATTGCAAAGCGCCTTCACAAGGCGCGTTCAGGTTCGTAGGGGCGCACGGCCGTGCGCCCCTACAGCGCGCTCAAGCGGTTCCTCCGAACCATGCTCCCACCCGCGCAACGACTCCTTGACCGGCGCGCGAGACATACCTTCGGCCTTCAGCCTGCCAACCTCCAACTATTACTCGACCGTCTCAGCAGTGAAGATCGTGACGAGCTCGCCGGCAAAGCCCGCCAAGTCTTGCCCGGCAGCGGCGTTTTGCGGAGAGCGCAGCGCCGCGCGCAAGGCATCTTTGTCGGCAAACCACATCTCGTACATCAAGTAGTATTCGGGCTGCCCCATCAGGGTGCGCGTGACGCGGCTGACCTCGATTCGCTCATAGCCCGGAACGTTGGCCATGAGTGGTGCGTGAGTGTTGAAATAGTGCTCATCGAAGGCAGTCGTATTCTCGGGCTGGCGGTAGAGAGCTACGAGCTTGTGCATGGCCTGCTCCTTTTGCTGGGGATCGGATGATCTGTTCGTCAGCATCTTCATCCTGCGCCCCGCCCTGGATTATAACTGCGTGGGCGAGGGGGGCAAGCAGTTCGCCGGCCACTGCTTTCAAAAA
>DOUV01001030.1:4793-5383 GCA_003520455.1 Chloroflexota bacterium
ATGTTGCTCATATCAAAGGCCACGTCAATCGTCTCGCCGTTGTGCACGCGTGCGCGCGGATCGACTCGGGCGATGTACTGTTTCCCGGCGCTCTCCAGGTAGAGGAAGATCTCATTCCCCATCAACTCGGTAACGTCCACCGTGGCCTGAACCGTCTCGGTGGGGGTCCCCGGTGGAACGAACTCGACGTGGTGGATACTCTCGGGCCGGATGCCGAACACGACCTCCTTGCCGAGCCAGTCGGCCACCCGGGCGGCTATCTCTTGGGGCAGGCGGACCCGGAAATTGCCCGTATCAACCACGACCTCATCGCGCGTGCCGGTGAGCGTGGCGTCGAAGAAGTTCATTGCGGGGCTACCGATGAAGCCGGCGACGAAGACGTTGCCCGGATGGTCGTAGAGATTCTGGGGTGTGTCGAGTTGCTGCAAGAGCCCGTCGCGGAGGACGGCAATGCGGTCGGCCATGGTCATGGCCTCGACCTGGTCGTGGGTCACATAGATAAAGGTGGTGCCGAGCCGGTTGTGCAGCCGTGTGATTTCGGACCGTGTCTGGACACGCAGTTTCGCATCCAGGTTGGAGAGCGGCTCGTC
>DOUV01000051.1 GCA_003520455.1 Chloroflexota bacterium
CAGAAGGGCATAGCCGGCCACCTGCCAACCGGGCGTCCGGGCCAGCGCCGCCGGCCGGGACTCGTCGCGCAGCAGAGCGAAAGCCGCGCCCCCGATGATGGCGAACACGAAGAGATAGAGAATCGTAACGTTGTTGGCCAGGTGCGCACCGATGGCACGCAGATCATCTGGCGTGACCTCGGCGGTTGGTGGCTCCCAGCGCAGCCAGGGCAGGTAGATCGCCACGAAGATCAGGAGAATACCCAGCGTGAGGCCGGCGTAGACGGCTGCTCGCGCCCACCAGCGCGTCTGGTCGCCGGCCTCAAAGACCGACTCCGCCACGACGGCCAGCGCGCCGAAGGCCCAGGCCCCCGCGAAAAGCCACAGAATCGCATAGCCCTTGGCGGCAAGATCGAGGTTGGGCGCAAAAAAGTTGAAGACCATCACGACCAACAGCAAGCCCACCATCAGACTGGTCGCCAGGAGTGTGGCCGTCAGAAACGAGGGCGCCTCGGGGATCACTTCCGCCGTCCGGCGGCGCTCGCGACGACCACGGCGAGCCGGTTTGTTCGCCCGCGCCGCGACTGGAGCCACTGCCGCTTCGGTTTGAAGGAGCGGAACGCCGACCACCACCGCCAGGGCGAGGAAGGTCCAGAAGTAGAGCCGGGTCGCACCGATTGCAATCCCAAAGTGGACTTCCACGAAGTGGCCCATGACGGCGGCGAGCAAGCCGATCAGCAGCAGGCTGTAGGGCTGCTGGCTGGTCTCGCGGTGGTCGAGGTGGGTAACAGCATAGGACAGGAGGTAGACGATCAGTCCGACCGCGATGCCGGCGGGAAGACCGACCCCCGAGAGCTTAAAAGAACCCTCGATCATGGCCGGCAAGAGCGCCCCAAGCACCCCACCGACCACCGCCAGGACTACGAAGGCGTTGCGCTCCGCCTTCGTGTTAATCATCCCCAGCCAGCGCAGGACGAAGTAGAAGAAGGAGCCGAAGAGGAAGAGCTGAGCGACGAACCCGAGCACGCCGGTCATCACCAGCGAATCGAAGGTCTCGTTGTGCGAGCGGTCGGGTGAGGCGTTTCGGGCTTCGTAGTGGGCCAGGTCGGGCGGGTAGTACGGGTTGTAGGCCACGTACATGGCCTCGGGACCGTAGCCGACGATGTCGCGCGCCGGGTTGGCCGCCAGCAGGTTGAGCGCCCCCTCCCAGATGAGAACACGCACCTTACCGGTGCCGCTCTCCAACTCGAACACGCTGCCCAGACGACCAAGGTATTTGACCGAGCGGAGCGATTGGAGGGGGCTGTTGGGGAGGTTGAAGACGGCCAGGAACAGCATGCCCGCAATGGCGAACCCGGTGATGCCGAGCGTCAGCCAGCGGATGCGGCGGCGCAAGGCGAAGACGGTGCCGAAAAAGGTCAGGCCGGCACCCAGGCCGATAATCGGTCCGCGGCTCTGGGCGTAGACGATCACCAGCAACTGGATGATCAACAGGAAAAGGTAGGCGCCGGCCAACAACGACGGCGCCATGTAGTCGGTTGCGGCCTCTCCCTCCGCCGGCTCTTCCAACAGGCGCGAGAAATTTTCGATCACCCGTACCAGTGTCAGCGGAACGACCATGATCAGATAGGCACCAATGAAGATCGGGTTGCCGGCGACACTGGCGACGCGCTCGGTCACATCCCCGCCCCAGGGAAGCGGATCGCGCCCGAAGTGCTGGAGGACGCCGTACAGAGCGGCTGGCAGGCTCGTGATCAGGATGATGGTGATGATGCGCTCGACCTGGCGACGGTGGCGCACCAGCAGGATGATGGCGAAGAAGATGACGACGTAGCTCAGGAAGGTGTAGGTGCCCTGGCGGCGGATATAGGCGCCCCACCAGGAGATTCGCGGCACAATACTGAAGACCGTCGCGATGAGATACGCCGCCACCAGCGCCAGAGCAGGCAGCACCAACGGCACCCGCCAGAGTGATTGGCCATCGACCCGAAATGCACCGCGCCGCCCTCGCTCGACGCCCCAGACAACCAGGGCGATCAAGACCATCACGGCAATCGAGCGGAACAGCGGGATTTTATCTTCCTCAAAGACGCGCTCGGTGTAGATGTTGAAGAGGATCGGCACAATGATCAACACCGCCAACCAGGCGCTCTCGCTCAGTCGCGCGGCGAAGGTGCTGAGTTTGGTCTGCATTCCGGATGTTCACCTTCCAGAGTTGGTAACCGGGTGAGTGTAGCGCAGCGGGGGAGAGTGAGCAAATGTTTTGCCGGGCTCAACGGCGAGCCGCGCCGGCAACGGATATGCGGATGGGGCTGCCGCCGCGTGTGCTTGTCGGTCGATCCGATGGGGAGGAAAGCCCTTTGCCGATCGCCCGGCCTGCTCCTACAATCAGGGATCATCTCTCAGCCCGACTCAGACTGTCGCAGGGCTGAGAGACTCGGAAGGGTGATGGAGCGGAACAATGGTGGGTCTCTTACTCGTTTCCCATAGTGCCCGGCTCGCCGCGGGCGTGCGCGAGCTCGCGCAGCAGATGGCGCCCGGGGTGCCCATCGCCGCGGCCGGCGGCACCGCCGAGGGCGAGATCGG
>DOUV01000544.1 GCA_003520455.1 Chloroflexota bacterium
CCCGCCACGGCGGGCCGTCTGGGGTCGCCCGGCGGGGCGCCCCCAAGCGAGAGCCTCGCGTGGGGGCGTCCCCCGCAGGGGAGAAGCGAGAATCCCACGCGCTTCCACCCTGCGGGGTGCGTCCGAGTGGTAGCGTCTCGCCTGGGTGCGCCCCTCACCCCCTGCGGGGGGAGCCCAAGCGTCTACCTCGACGCCAAGGGGTACCCCTCAGGGCAGGGCGAGCCGTGGGAGTGTCAAAGGAACGAATAAAGCAGTGGTCCGCCGCCCCGGGCCGGGCGGCCACTGGCTGACGATCTGGCCATCCAGTCCCGCCGGCCGCCAGCTTCTGCCACGGTCGTGCGAGCACCACACGCCCCGGCCCTCGGTGCCGGCGTAGACCACCTGGCGATTCAACGGATCTGCCGCCAGGCAGCGCACATTGTGATCGGCCAGTACCCGTTCGAGCGTCCACCAGCCGTTCGCGGCGCGCTCGGCCCTGGACAGCCCGCGTCCAGCGGTGGCGGGAAACCTCTTTGCCTTCATCTCCGCCTTCCCCTCGTTGTCTGTGAGCCGCCCTGCCCACAGCCTGAGCCGTCACACACGAACAGCCTACACCGGCAAGTGTCCCGTCGTCATGAGGCGAGCGTCACGATTCGGGCCGGGACAATTTGTCCCCTTCCCAATGAATCTGGCAATAACCCGTCCCCACCGGCGACATGGCCTCCCCCGCCGCCACCCGGAAGCTCGCCCGGCATGGTTGGTCCGGGTCCGGGTCTACTTCTCCACCTGCTCCCCCTACTCGGCGCTCAGCGCGACTCTGACTCGTTTCGGCCTCTGGCCCACCGGCTCGTGGCGGACCTATGAGCGCCAGCTTTCGTGGGAAAGGGCCAGATCCCCTTCTTCAGCACGGCGGCTCTGTCCCCTTATGGTCTCACCACACGCGAACAACCCTCTCCCATCTTCACCACCACCCACCACCCAGTCGGCTTCAGCCGACTTGAGCTATGAGCCCTGGAATTTATTCCTGGGCGTCGCCCCGCCACCACCCCCCGCCCTGGGCGTCGCCCCGCCACCACCCGCGCTCTGCGCGCCACTACCCCCGCCCGCCGCGACCACCGCCCAGCCAGCTTAAGCCTTCAACCAAAGCTTTGCACGATCACTTCTCTTCCCCACCGCCAACCATCCAGTCGGCTTGTTGCCCCGTTCCACCCTGAATCCGACCAACAGCGGGCCCCTCCGGGCCCGCCCGCTCAGCGGCCCCCAGCCACGGCTTCCCTGGCCTGACCGGCGGCCCGCCCGGCTCCCGAGAGCGATGGCCAGATTTATTTGGAAAAGTGCTATATGTCCCGGCGGACAGTTGGACCGATCGTTGCACGAGCAAAACAGCCGCCCACCGTGGCGATCCGGCGGAAAAAGCAGAGCGGCCCCATCATCCTGTGCGGTGATGGGGCCGCTCGTTCTTCTCGTGCTACCGTTCTGGTACGCTCACGCCGGTGAACCTCACAATCCCCTGGCCCTCAAATATCCAGATTCCTTACCTGCTTGGCATGGGTCTGGATGAAGCGCTTGCGCGGTGGGACGGCGTTGCCCATCAGCATGTCGAAGGTTTTGTCGGCCTGCACGGCATCCTCGACGGTGACTTGCAGCACCGTGCGGTTCTCCGGGTTCATCGTCGTCTCCCAGAGTTGCTCCGGGTTCATCTCGCCGAGTCCCTTGTAGCGCTGGATCGACACCTTCGGGCCGAGCTTCTTGAGCAGTGCATCCTTCTCCTCGTCGCTGTAGACGTAATGCTCCTCTTTGCCGGCCTTAATCAGGTAGAGCGGCGGCTGCGCGATGTAGAGGTGCCCGTTCTCGATCAGGTCCGACATGTAGCGGAAGAAGAAGGTCAGCAGTAGCGTGCGGATGTGGCTCCCATCGACGTCAGCGTCCGTGTTCGACACAGCCACGCCACCAAATCCACAGATGAAGGTTTCGTCGCCCTTGACCGAGAAGTCGTAGACTTTGCGGGTGGAAGCTTTCACCTCCCGTACGGCGCGTACAGGCAGGCCGATCAGGTCGCCCACCATCGGCACGGCCTGGCGCGGCCCGCCTGTGCTTCGCGCTCCGTCCAGCCAACGTCGCAGCTCCGTAGCGCGAGCGTGGTCGCGCCAGACGGGCTCGAGTGCCACCACCGCGTCGCGCCCGGCCACTGTCAGCATGTACGCTGTGCCGTGGGTGGTGACCGGCTTGCCGCGAACCATGCCGCTCGGCTCACCACAACGCTTGTGCTCCGACAGCGAGACCTTGATGCCGTGGCCCAAGAGCAAGTACATGAGCTGATTCGCCAGGGTCTCGGATGTGGTCGTGAATGCGACCGAGTGCTGGCTCAGCGTCCCAGCGCCCAGGAAGTACCCTCGCAGGAAAGCTAGCTGCAGCACGGCGTCCACATTGAAGACGAGATCCGGAATCCGCTTCCGGTTGACCTTCGTCCCCTCGAAGCCGAAGAGCAAGCGGAAAGTAGCGGTGACAACGCTATCGAGTACACGCACCTCGCTCGCACGGCCCTCGCGCGGCGTGTCAAGGATCGGCTCCACGCCGAAGACATCCCGGATCATCAGCATCAGTTCAGGCACGCGGGCCGCACTGCGCTTCCCGATGGCCAGCCGGACGCCATGGCGCTTGCTCAGTGATCCCTCGGCCACGAAGAAGCCGAGCAGCAGCATCAGGGATTCGTTGATCGGCAGGTACCGAGGCACGGCCTGACCGGCGTAGTGCCGCGGCGAGAGGGTGACATCCTCGCCCAAGAGTTTCGCATCCTCAGGCGTCAAGTCGCTGAGGGCCACGTAGTCCCGAACGCAGTTCCCGGGCGCGGCCCGATACTGCGTGTTCCAGACGTGGTCGAGGCGGCTGTCGCCCACTTCGACCTGGCCCAACAGCGCCTCACTGTCGAGCCTCAGTGCCTCGGCGTAGCGGACAAAGTGGCTCACCGTCGGCCGCGAGTCGCCTCGCTCCCACGAGTCGTAGGTGACCGGCTGGCGAATCCCGACGGCCTCGCAGATCTCACGCTGGCTCAAGCCAAGTTTCTGTCGCTGGGCCTGCAGCGCCGCGCCAACCGGCGGCGGGATGGTCACCCGTGGCTCAACCATGCGAGGATCGTCGGCGTACTCCGCACGGACTTTGGCTTTGTACCATGCCTCCACACCCGGCCCTCGGACCACGATGTCTGTATCAAGAGTCCCCTCCAATTCGAGGAAGGAGCGCAGCAGGTCAACGCGCTCCGGCGACGTTTCAGGGAGCGGGAGCCGGGCAGGGGCCGTGAGCACATCGCCCTCCCGCACGGCATCGCCCCGCTTGAGCACCGGCCGGCCGGCCTCGTCAGCGACGAAGACACTATGCTCGCCGGTGACCCGCACGCGCCGTCCGTACGCCGTCTCGATCTCGTACATCGGCCCGTCGTGGTCGTGGCGAATGACGCTCTTGATCGGCTTGTAGCGTGTCTCGCCCGATTGCCGGTCGAAGCAGAGCACCTCGTATGCGGAAGGATTTGCACCGGCGGCCCAGAGCTGATCGATGAACTGGCCGACACGGACCGTGTGAACCTGCCCCTCGGGGTCCTTGATCATAGTCAGCTCGTCGCCGTCCACGCTCATCACGAAGATACGACTGTAACGCAGGTTTGACAGATCAAAACTATCCCCGATACCGCATCCCAGTGCGGAGATCAAGGCCTGCACCTCTTTGTTGTCGAGCACCTTGTTGATGCGCGCCTTCTCGACGTTGAGAATCTTGCCGCGCAGCGGCAGAATGGCCTGGAAGCGGCGATCGCGGCCTTGTTTTGCCGAACCGCCCGCACTGTCGCCCTCCACGATGTACAGCTCGGTCTTGGCCGGGTCGCGCTCGGAGCAATCGGCCAGCTTCCCAGGGAGGGTCAGGCTCTCCAGCGCGCTCTTGCGGACGACCATGTCGCGGGCCTTCTTCATGGCCTCGCGTGCCCGCGCGGCCGTGAGCGACTTCTGGACGATGGCCTTGGCCTCGCGCGGGTGCTCCTCGAAGAACTGGGCGAGCGCCTCGTTCACCACACTTTCGACGGCACCCTTGACCTCGGGGTTGTTCAGCTTGATCTTGGTCTGAGCCTCGAACTGGGGCTCCTTGACCTTGACGCTGATGATCGCGGTGAGCCCCTCGCGGACATCCTCGCCGGAGAAGTTCGGATCCCTCTCCTTCAGCAACCCTGAGCGCCGTGAGTAGTCGTTGATGGAACGGGTGATGGCGGAGCGGAACCCGGTCAGGTGGGTGCCACCCTCGACGGTGTTGATATTGTTGGCGAAGGAGTAGACCGACTCGTTGTAGCTGTCGGTGTACTGAATCGCCACGTCGACCTGAACACCGTCGACCTCCTTGGAGGCGTAGATCGGCTCGTGCAGGCTCTGCCGGGTGCGGTTGAGGTAGCGCACCATCGAGACGATCCCACCCTGGAAGTAGTAGGTCGCCTCCTGGTCGTCGCGCTCGTCAACCAGCGTGATCTTCAGGCCGGGCGTCAGGAAGGCCATCTCGCGGAATCGCTGCGCGAGCGCCTTGAAGCTGTAGTCGGCGTTGGGTGAGAAAATCTCGGGATCGCGCAGCCAACCGGTGGTGGTGCCATGCGCTTTGGGATCGCAGGTCCCCACCACCTCGACCGGCGTCATCGGCCGGCCGCGCTCGTAGCGCTGGCGGTAGCGCTTGCCATCGCGGCAGACCTCGACTTCCATCCAGGCGCTGACGGCGTTGACGGCCGAGACGCCGATCCCGTGCAAGCCGCCCGAGACCTTGTAGCCGCCTCCCCCGAACTTGCCGCCCGCGTGGAGAGTAGTCATGACCACCTCAAGCGCCGGCCGGCCGGTCTGAGGATGGACGTCTACCGGGATCCCCCGGCCGTTGTCCTGGTTGGTGACCGAGCTATCGGGGTGGATCGTAATGACGATCTGGTCGCAGTAGCCGGCCATCGCCTCGTCCACCGAGTTATCGACGACCTCGAAGACGCAGTGGTGGAGCCCGAGATTCTCGGTATTGCCGATGTACATGCCGGGGCGGCGGCGCACTGCCTCAAGCCCTTCCAGCACAGTAATCGTCGAAGCATCGTACGTTGTTGGTATTTTGGTGTCAGCCACGAAGTTTCCCCTTTGCCCACACACATAGCTCGCTGCGTGGTACGGGCAGCGAGCCCTCGACATTATTTATCCACAGTGTACCCGTTGTGTGCGACTAGCGAGCGCTCTCCTCGGCGCGTTGGCGCTGCCAGAGCTGATAGCGGTCGGTGAAGAAGATGAAGGTCGCTGCCAGCAGACTGGTGCCAACATAGGCGTTGCCTAGAATTGCCAGGAATAGCCCTGGCGTTGAACTCGCCAGGTCCAGCCAGATGAAGCCTAATCCGCGGCTAATGACGAAGACCAGGCCAATGAACAGGAGCGCGCTCCAAAAATTCCGTCCCACAATGTGAAAACTCTCACTTAGAGCTCGCAGCGGCCCGGCACTGTTGAGAACCACCGCCTCGGGAACGAAATAGAAGTGGACGGTGAGCCAGAGTGCCAACCAGACCAGCGCGATAGAAAGGATGCTGGAGACCGCCAGGCCCACACTGGGACTCACCAGGGTGACGAGACCGAGCGCCAGCAACATCGGCAGCAGTGTCAGGCTCGCTGCGAAAAAGATCAGGCCGATCAGGATCAACCGCCCGCTGTTGACCAAACCGCGCCGGAGCCACAGCCGCGGTGCCCACTGCCCCTCACCGGGACTCCCCGGTGCCCCGCGCACGGCCAGCGCCACAAGGCCGAGCCAGAGCGTTGCGATGATCAAACCGCCGAGCGCGAGGAGCAGGCCGATCGCCAGGACCTCGATCGGGCTGCTTACAGTCAGCGTCGGCACCTCACTTCTTGACGGCACCAGGGGATCGGCCAACAAACTCGGAACCCCTACACTCTGAGCCACCACCAGGGAGAAGAGATTGAAGCCTTGCCCGAGCGCCAGCACGGTCTCGCGCAGAAGCTGAACCTGCCCGGCCATGTCAGCGCCAAGCTCGCGGGCCGGAACCGCCGTTAACTGCGCAGCAAGTCGCTCGAAGAGTGGTTGGATCGACAGATGGGGTCCACGCCAGAGGTAAAGATCCAGTCCGATCGGAAACAGGAGCAACCAAAGCCGGCGCGAGACAGCGACGAAGCCAAACCAAAGGGTATCGATGATGCCGGTAGGTTTTCGAGTCTTCACAGGTCTATTTTAGCACAGCTCATCCCATTGGAGAAGCGCCGCAAAGTCACAACCCTGTCACCCCTTCGTTCCACTGAGGGCAGGCTCTGAGCGGAACGAAGGGGAGCGAAGGGTCGCCGACGCCGCAGCAAGAGAGGCTTCGCTCCGCGAGCGCTGTGCTCAGCCTGACACCCTGGGGACTTTGACACCGCCCTG
>DOUV01000556.1 GCA_003520455.1 Chloroflexota bacterium
CCCGCGCCGAAGCCCCCGGCGACCGTCTCGGCCAGCAGCCGTCTGGCGAGCCGGACTGTGGCGCTGGCGTCGGGCGCGTAGCCATCTGCGCCCATCTTGTCCGCGTAGTCTTGTGTGACCGGAGCGCCGCCGATAATCACCTTCACCCTGTCTCGCAGACCGGCCTGCTCCAACGCCTGGATGCTAGTCTTGAACATGGGCATGGTCGTCGTGAGGAAGGCCGACATGCCCACGATCTGCGGGCTGTGCCGCCTCACGGCGGCGATCAGTGTCTCGGGCGACACGTTCACGCCGAGATCGACGACGGTGAAGCCGGCCCCCTCCAACATGATGCAGCACAACCCCTTGCCGATGTCGTGCACATCCCCCTTGACCGTCAGCATGAGCACGGTACCGAGCGACTGCGCGCCCGATTGGTCCATCAGCGGGCGCAAAACGTTCAGCGCGCCCTGTATGGCGGTGGCGGAAGCCAGCATTTCCGGAACGAAAAATTCACCCAGTTCAAAGCGGCGTCCAACCTCCTGCAACGCAGGAATGAGCGCCTCAAACAGCATATCCAGCGGCTGCAGGCCGAGGGCGACGCCTTCCCTGGTCAGTGTCAGGGTTTCCTCCACGTGACCGTCAAGCGTATGCGCGTACAGGCCCTTCCAAATTTCCTCTTCGTGGCACATGGTCGTTGCCTTTCTGTCGTCATCCGTCAGGTCACAGCGCGGGGTCTGGTTGTTGGCCACGCTGGCTCAGCACGAACAGCCGGCTCAGCTTCTCCAGAAATCCTGCCATAGATGGTCGCTGGCGAGCTTAGGCGCCAGTGCCCGGCTGGCGGCGGGCGGGTCGGCGATGGCGCCAACGCGCCGGGAGGCTTCAACCATAGCCGCCACATGTTCTGGCGGCGTGCCGGGCATCAGACCGTAGCCCTCTGACAGGATGTAGCCCCCCTGGCCGCCGGCATCCCGAATGTAGGCCATGCATTCGGCGATGATGCGCTCGGCCGGCCCTTCCTGGACCAAGACGGGATGAGGACCGCCCTGGAGCAGCATCCGTCCGGCCAGTTCGTCTCTCAGCGCCAGCCGGCTCAGCGGGAAACCGTACCCGACCAAGAAGCTGACGTCGAGATCGTCGCGCAGCAAGGGCAGGATGTGCTTGATCTGCCCGCACATATGGATTCGGCGCGGGTAGGCGACGTGCTCCCAGACCCTCCGATAGTATGGAACAACAAACTCCTGGAACATCCGGGCGCTCATCAGCTCGGCACCATCGGCGCCCATCAGCACGTCATGCCCGCACGGGAGGCCCGTCAGGCTGTCAACATAGTCCAGCACCTGCAGATGGCTGGTGGTGGTGATGTCCATCAACCGGTGGATGCGCTCGGGCTGGGTCTTCATCCACAGAAAGACGTTGGCCCCACACAGGGCCAGGGCCGAAGGAAACGGGCCACCCATGTGCCACAGGTAGGTCTCCAGCCGGAGGGGCTGGCCGTTAAGCCGGACATCGAAATCGTCCAGCATTGCCACCATGGCGTGATACCACTCGATCCGTTTCGCGTTCAAACCGCCGGCCGGGTCGGGCACGGACAGCCTGTCAATATCCTCGGGCTCCTGAAGCAGAGGGATGGTGGCGGCGGGGTTATCGCCATTCCACTCGATTTCGAGAGGGAACTCGACGCCGCGCAGAGCGCCGAAATCCGAGTCCAGTTTCATCCGCTCGGTGTCGATCGGCAGATCATCGCGGATGGTTTCGATGCGCCACTTGCGATTGAGGATCTGCCCCCGCAGGTGCTCGCGCGGCCCCTGCAACATCTCGGTGAAGCGCACCCCGCTCCCCGCCAACCTGGCCCACAGATGGGCCGCGACAACCACCGGTGTGCGGTCGGTCGGCTGGAAGCGGCAGGTGTTGGCGAGGCGTTCCGTTTTGGCCTCGTTCTCGGCCAGCACGGCGTCGGGCACAACGATGTCAATCCGCTCGCGTGATGCCATGGATGGTTCTCCTCTGAGCTGCCGGTTGGCACTGCGGCACTGGCCAGCCGCCGCTCAGACGTACGGCCGGCTGTCGCGCAGTATGCTGTCGCGCAGCACGGCCAGGTGCAGCAGCTTGTCCTCGTCGCCGGCCACCGCTGCCTGGAAGCCCGGGTCGTCGAAGCCCGGGTCTTGGGTCTGGCGCTGCCAGGCGGCCAGGCGCTGCGCCATCTCGGCCAGGATGGCCTGGCCGTTCGGGTCGGTGGCCAGGTTGTTGAGCTCGTAGGGGTCCGCCTCCAAGTCGTAGAGCTCATCCGGCTGGTTGCCCCAGTACACGTACTTGTAGGGCCCCGCCAGCAGGGCCCGCCCCTGGTAGTGCAACCCGTAGCCATGACCGAAGGTTTCGACCATGACGTCGTCGGGCCAGCTTTCGGCCTGGCCAGTGGCAAGCGGCAACAGGTTGCGCCCATCGACGCGCCGCTCAAAGGCGGTCTCGGCCGCCCCCACAGTGGTGACCGGCAGGTCGATGCTGCACACAGGGCGATCGCACACCTGGCCGGGCGCAATCCGGCCGGGAAAGCGCATCGCCAGTGGCACGCGGATGATCTCCTCGGTCAGGTAGGAGCCCTTATCGAAGTGGCCACCATGGCTGACCACCGCATCGCCGTGGTCGGCGGTCCAGATGACCAACGTGTTATCGCTCAGGCCGAGCTGCTGCAGGCGATCCAGAATCTGACCACCCGCGGCATCAATCATCGAGATATGGGCATAGGCCCGGGCGAGGATCAGTTGCCACTCCGACCAGGGCAGCGCGCTGGGAATAATGAGCCGGCCGTTGGCGTCGCCCAGCGGTGCGTTGCGCTCCTCGGCTAGCAGGTCCGGCCGGTTGACCAGGTCGTCGCGAAAACTGCCGTATTCGGGAATATTCTCCGGACGGTACAGGTTGGCATACTCCTGGGTCGGGAAGTAGGGCTGATGCGGCCCCCAGAAGTCCACCCGCAGGTGGAAGGGCCGGCGGCGGTCGCGGGCCAGCTGCTCCAGGGCTTCGCAGGCGAGATTGGCCAGGAAGAAGGATTCGTGCGTTTCCTTCGGCGTGAGCGTCAGGCCCACGGCGTGCTCCCCACACCAGGCCTGGTTGCAACGATAGCGACTCTGCTCACGCAAGTCGGGGAAGAGACGGCGCATGCTGTCAGACAGGAAGGCACGCTCCACCCAATGCTCAGCGGGCGGCAGCCCATAGCGCCGCAGGTAGTCGTGGTAGGTGGCCGAGATATACGGATTGCCGTAGTCGCGTGAACTGAAGCCCTCGCAGCCCAGGTCGGCCGGCAGGCCCGGCCCCGCATGCCACTTGCCGAAGTAGAAGTTGCGGTAGCCCGCCTGCGCCAGGTGGCTCAGGTACACTTCCCGGTCGTGGGGCTGCTCGGAGTAGTTGTAGTAGTGCTGGTGATTGTGGGGGTAAAGCCCGGTGAGTAGGGTGCGGCGCGCCGGCCCGCACAAGGGGGTGGCAGCATAGGAGCGTTGAAACTGCACACCCTGGGCGGCCAGCCGATCGAAGTGGGGTGTCAACGGGCGCGGTCCGCCGTCCCAGCCGTGCCGGTAGTAGGCCTGGTGGTCGTTCACGAGCCAGAGGATATTGGGGCGTTCAGACGTCATGAATGGGTTCTCCGGGTCTGCTCAGGCCAGCGCGGTGGCGGCCGGCAGGGGTTGGTATTTGGCGGTCGAGCCGCGAATGATCAGGCGCGGCTCCAGGATGACCTGGCGCTGCGGGAGGTCCGGGTTCGCCAGACGCTCCAGCAGGAGGGCCGCCGCGTGGGCGCCCATTTCTGCCTGCGGCTGGCGGATGGTGGTCAGGGGCGGGTTGGTGAACTGCGCAAAGGGGGCGTCGTCAAAGCCAACCACCGACAGGTCGTCCGGCAAGCGCAAGCCCATCTCCGAAGCGGCGCGCAGTACGCCCAGGGCCGTCAGGTCCGACCGAGCGGCAATGGCGGTCGGCGGCGGGCTGCGGCCCAGCAGCATGTGCGCTGCCTCGTAGCCCCCCTCCGGGGTGGGCTCAGCCTCGACGATCAGGCTCTCGTCGACGGCCAGCCCGGCTTCGACCAGCGCTTTGCGGTAGCCGCTGGCTGCTTCGCGGGCGGTGCTGCCCGAATAGCGGGTGGTGATGTGGCCGATCGAGCGGTGGCCCAGGTTCAGCAGGTGTCCGGTGGCGAGGTAATTGCCCTGTCTACGGCCCACCATGACCAAGTCCACCGCCAACTGGCCGATGGGGCGATTGATGACACAGACGGGGATCTTTTTCTCGACCAGGGCTTCGATGTGGTCGATCATATCCCAGCCCCAGGCGCCGGTGAAGATGATGCCCTCTACCCCCTGGCGCTCCAGTTCGCTGGCGTAGAACAGTTCTTGTTCCGGATCGCCGTGCGCGTTGCAGATCACCACGCCGTATTCGCGCTCGTAGCAGAATTCCTGAATTCCAATGACGACTTCGACGAAGTGCGGACTGCGCAGTGAGGGGACGATGGCCCCGATGAGGCGCGTCGCAGGTGCATAGCGGCGCAGGTTCTGAGCCAGGGGGCTCGGACGGAAGTGCAGCGCCTCAATGGCGGCCAACACCTTGGCCCGGAAATCATCGCCGACGGAGGCGTTATTGTTCAGCACGCGCGAAACCGTGGCGACCGAGACCCCAGCGTGCCGGGCGACGTCAGTTATTGTCGGTCTCGTGCGCGTCATTGCGATAGCCTTCTCTCATTACGGAGCTGCCTCTGGATGAATACGAGGCGCGGGCCGGCCTGGTGAGAGCTACGCCCTCGAGCGGGATCCCGCCCTGTCTCGAGATTGGGAAATCGTTTTCTACATTTTTGAGAAACTGTTTTCTCAATCCCATTATAAGCCACTACCGGAAAACGTCAAGCCCGGGGTACCGCAGCGCTCTCCTCGCGCAGAATCTGCCCAGAATGAGCGCATTTCGTAGACAATTTGAGATGGCGATTCTCGTCAACCAATCTCAAACGAAAAGGCTGCCATCAACGCGCAAAAAGCTTGCTTTATCGCGCCAGAGCCGGTCTCTACTTGCACCTGTTGTGATGGCCGGAGTCGCAACGCGCTGATCTCAAAATGTCCGGCGATTTTCGTCTGGTACTTGACAGCCTCGTTGTTCCGGCGTAGTATAAAACTGAGATAACGTTTCCGAAAACGGTTTCTCAACCTGGAGGCCGTTCATGCGTCGTCCACACGGTCAGACGGCGCGGGCCGGGGCCTGGCAATACCTGAATCATGGCCCGCGCACCCGCACCCGCCCCGCAGGAGGCAAGGAGATGTTTCGCTGGCCATATAGTGCCCTTCTCACGCTCACCATCTTGTTGGCGGCCTGCACTTCGGTAGCCACGCCCGCCCCAGCCCC
>DOUV01000557.1:0-6274 GCA_003520455.1 Chloroflexota bacterium
CTGGGGGGCGGATGAATTTGGAATGTGCAGCAGCGCGCTGCAGACCGCTCAAGCAGCTCCTACGAACCATGGTCCCACCCGCGCAACGACGACTTGACCGATGTTCTAGCTCCAATAGCAATTGGTTCTAGCTCCCCTCACACAGTCCCACACAATACTCATCCAAATACTCCTTTTGTACACCGGCAATCGAATCGATTGCCGGTAAATTATGTCTATGCCGACAACAGGAGCCGACCATTATGAAATTCGCGTCCGGGGTCTGCTGGACAGCCACTGGAGCGCGTGGTTTGAGGGGTTGGCGCTGACCCCCTTGGGGAACGGCGAGACCCTCATCGCCGGCCCAATCCAGGACCAGGCCGCTTTGCATGGGATTCTGGCCAAGATCCGGGACCTGGGCCTGCACCTCGTCTCGGTAGTCTGTGTGGACTCCAGAACCGATTGAAACGATAAGAAAAGAGGGGCTTGAAATGGAAATGGTCCGCCGGGCACCTGGCTCGATCCCGGCAACTCACACGGTCAGCAACGACTTCTTGCACAGCGCCATGATCTGGGGAACAACGCTGGCGTTCGTGCGGCTTGCTTCGCTGAAAGGACGTGATTAAGATGAGTTTGTATACAATTTTTCTATTTGTGCATGTGACCGGCGCCATTGGCTATTCGGCCGGTACCCTCATATCTGTACTCGGTCTATCATCCCTGCGGCGTGCTCGCCGCGTAGAGCAGGTTCGTTCTCTCCTCGAGTTGCTGGAGCTGACCGGCCTGGTTTCCGGCATCAGCTTACTGCTCACCATCATTGCCGGACTCTATATGGCAGGCACCACCTGGGGCTGGCAAACCGGCTGGATCGATGTGGCCCTGGGCAGCCTGGTGCTGCTGCTGGCAATGGGCGTGTTAATGGGCCGGCGCCGGCACGTAATTGCCATGCTGGCGAAAGAGATGCCGGATGGCCCGCTGCCCGCGTTCCTGGAGCAGCGGATTCATGACCCGTGGATGGCCCTGGGCGTCTATATGCTGGTCACCCTGGTGCTTGGCATTGTCTTCCTGATGACTGTCAAGCCTGCCCCTGGCAACTCTCTGCTCGTGATCGGAGTGTCGGTGCTGCTCGGCGTGGCGTTGAGCCTGCCAGGCTGGCCTGGAGCACAATGGTTGGTCGCGCGAGTCAAGGGTGCTTCACCTATGAAGGGAGGCGACAATGTCCGAACATCCTAAGCGTGAGCGACAGCGCCCGCTGATACGGCGGATCCAGGCCCGCTTTATGGCCGTGATCAACATCCCCGTGCGAATGCTTCTGCGACTCCCCTTTCCAACTCCGCTCAGCAGGCGGCTGATGCTGCTCTCCTACACCGGTCGCAAGAGTGGTAAGGCCTACCAGACACCGGTGAGCTACGTGCAGCAAGGCGACACGCTCCTCACCCCAGGCGGCGGCAACTGGAAGTGGAACCTGCGGGATGGCCGGCCGGTGCGGATCCGGCTGCGCGGCCGGGATGTCCTGGCGCAGCCTGAACTTGTAAAGGATCCTGACGAGATCGAACGCTTGCTCACGGTGATGACCGCCGCGAATCCCGGCGTCAGCGCCTTCGTCGGCATCCCCAAGGGACCCGATGGCCGGCTGGACCGCGATCGTCTTGAGGCCGCAGTGCGCTATGGCTTCAGGATCGTGCGCTGGCATCTCGGAGAGGAGGTGGCACCATGACACAGACAATTCGGCTCTTCATGCTATTCGAGGGGGCAAGTTTTGTCGCCGCTTCCCTCATTCACTCCGGCGTGTTTATCGCCGGCTACGAGCATTCCCAGGCCCGCGTCGCCGAGGGTGTGATCGCGGCTGTCCTTATCGCCGGCCTGGTATTATCCTTCGTCCGCCGGGCATGGACCCGTTGGGTTGGGCTGGCGGCTCAAGGTTTCGCTCTCCTGGGCACGCTGGTCGGTCTCTTCACCATCGCCATCGGCATCGGTCCCCGCACCGCGCCGGACCTCGTCTATCACGCCACGATCCTGGCAGTGCTGGTGTGGGGCTTGATCGTCACGGCGCGAGCGGGCTCTCAACGTGCTGGCTGGCGTGCTTGATGTGGATCATTGAGAGGTGGACATGAGTACTCTCAACAATAAGGTAGCCTTCGTAACCGGCAGCTCGCGTGGTATTGGCGCAGCCATCGCCAGACTCTTTGCGCAGGAAGGTGCAAAGGTGGTGGTGCACGGAAGGGATACGCAGGCGTTGTCCGCCGTGCAGGCGGAAATCGAACAGGCCGGCGGACAGGCAATGCATGTCGCGGCCGACATCACCAGGTTCGCCGAGATCGAGACGATGCGTCATCAGATCGAACAGGCATTCGGACCGGTCGATATCCTCGTCGCGAACGCGGGGGGCAGCTCTACCATGCCCGGCCCGCTCGAACAGATAAGCGAGGAAGGGTGGCACGCATCTGTCGACGGCAACCTGACCGCGACATTTCTAACCATCAAGAGCTTTCTTCCCGGTATGAAGGTCCGGAAAGCCGGCAACATCATCACCATTTCCTCATCCGCCGCCCGCCGACCGCACCCTGGATCGCCCATCCCTTACGCCGCCGCCAAAGCTGGCATACAGATCCTGACCCAGGACCTCGCCGCCCAGGCCGGTCCCTACGGCGTTCGGGCCAACTGCATCGCTCCCGAGACCATCCTCACCGAGCGCAACAAGCAGCGCATACCCGATGAACAGAAACAAGCTCTACTGGACCTCCATCCCATCAGACGCCTCGGTACACCCGAGGACGTGGCTCGCGCAGCGCTGTTTCTCGCTTCAGATGATGCGGCGTGGATCACCGGCATTGTCTTAGACGTCGCGGGCGGGGCCGTTTTGGTATAAGTCGGATTGGAAAACGAAAGGGACGATCCCGTACGTAGCAACAGATCCTTGATGCCGGCCCGCAATGCGCCGCCGCCGCCCTGGATACCCTCTTGGACGGTGATCTGATTGTGGATCGCCGTCAGAAGGGGCAAGCATCCACTGATGCCTGGAAACCAGTGATGGCCTGCCGAGCTGGTGGCAGGAGTATGGTCGCCGTCGGTTCGGACGTTGTCGTCTCCGTGGGCGGGGCCGTCGGCATCGGCGTCGGCGGCGGCGTGGCTGGGGTGATCGAGGCCGAATCGAGAAAGCGGGGCTCCCTCCAACGAGCGGAGCCCCGCTCGTTCCAGCCTGGACAGCTACCGCGCATGGATGACGATGCTGCCACCTCCAATCACGGTCGTCGGATCGGCGTCATCATCGTCACCTATCTGATTGTCATAGACGATGGTATCCCCGTTGTTCTTGTCCCAGATCTTGATGCGGAATTTATCGCTTCCGCCGCCGCCCTTGATCTGGCCGTCGATGGCCGTCAGCATGAAGCCGAAGTCGCCCGCGCCGTTGATCGTGCCGGAGCCCTTGTACTGCGCCCGCGCGCCGGCCACCACCAACCACTCGTAGCTGTCGGAATGGAACTTCAGGCCCGCGGTCTGGAACTCGAAGCTTGTGACCCCTGTCGGGACGTCGGCGCCCTTCTTGTACTTCGAAACGAAGGCGAAGTTGGCCCGCCCCGTGAGGGTTGGATCGGCCACGTAGGCTCCCGGCGGCGAGATGATCCAGCCCCCGCCGGTTACGAAGCCGCCGCTGGGATCGTAGACTGCCAGCAAGGCACTCTCCGGCGGCGAGGTAAAGTACCCGCCCACCACGGTGACCTCGATCACGTACACATTGGTGCTCAGCCCATCCAGCGTCGCCGTCGAAGCACTGGCCTGATCGACGTTGCCTACCACGGTCCCCACCAGCGTGCCGTCCGTGGACTTCACATCGTAACGGACCTGGGCCAGGGCGAGATCGGCGAGGGTGCCCGTGCTGGTTTGCACCACGGTCGCCGCCAGGTCTAGCGTCGAGCCGGCCGGGATAACGGTTTCACCCGTGTACGTCACAGTCGCCTCGCGCGGTGCGATCACCAACGTCCCGGTCGCATCGGGCGCCCAGTAGTTCAGATTGTCCAGCGAGGCGATCACGGTGTACTCGCCCGGATCGGTGGGCGCCGTTGGCGAGCCGTTGTAGCTTACCGTCACGCCACTCAGCGCCAGCGGACTCGTCTCGACCGTCACAGCCTTCGGCGTCCCGTCGTACATCTGCGTCAGGTCGTCGAGCGTGATCGTGATGCTGGCCGAGGCCTTGAGCACGTTGATCGTTACATCCTTCGAGGCGCCGGTGTAGTTCGCCGTATCATCCGGCGTGAAGTCGACGTGTAGGGTCTGATTGTCGCCCGCGTTCAGCACCGTCCCAGCCGGCGGCGTATAGGCGAAGACGCCGCTCACCCTCACATCATTGAATTCGGCCGTCGCGTTCAACTGCGTCTCGCTCAGCGCTGTGCCATAGACGATGTCCGCCGGGTTGTCCCAGAGGATCGTCGGCGTCACCTTGACGGAGGTGATGGTGATGGGCACCTCTTGGCGGCTGATGTTGCCGGCCCGGTCCGCTGCCTCGACGGTGAGCAGGTGGAGCCCGGCCTGCTTGGGCACCAGCGTGTACGCCCAGGCCGTTCCATCCCGTCTTGCGATAGCCGAGTAGCTTGTGCCATCCGGCTGGGCCACCCGGATGTAGACTTCGCTTACGCCACCCCCGTCGCTCACGGTACCGGTGAGCGAGGCCACGGGCGTGGTGACGACCGAGGTTACTGCGAGCGCTGGCGGGACCGTGTCTACGGTGTAGGTCCGGGTCAGGGGCTCGGTCATGCGGTTGCCCACACCATCGGTGCCGTAGAGGGCGAGGGTGTGGGTGAGGCCGTCGCCCTGCTCGGTGACCAGCAGCGTCGAGGCCCACGTGCCCGTCACGCCGGTGCCGGAGGTCACAGTGACCTGGCTGCAGCCGGGCCCGTAGCTCTGGTCAACACAGATGGCGAGCTCGCCGACCTGGAAATCATCCTGCAGCTCGCCGCGCAGGAGCAGCTCGCCTTGCGGCATCGAGGGAGCCAGGAGGGCCAGCTCGACCTGCGGCTCGAGGGTGACGACCGGCGGAGTGTCGTCGAAGTCCACAGGGCGCGGGCCGGTCCAGGCGCTGACATTGCCGAAGCGGTCGGTAGCCCGGGCACGCAGCTCGAACCAGTCAACGTTGGTGGATTTACCAGCGTCCCACTGGCACGACCAGGTGCCGTCGTCCGGGAAGGCCTGCGGGCAGGTGATGGTCGTGGTCACTCCGGACGGCAGCGCCTTGACCTCGAGCTCGATCGTGGGCACGCCGGCGGCGTCGTGGGCAACACCGGTGACTATATTGAGGGACGGATGGGCCAGGCGCTCCGGCAGGGTGATCGCCAGGCCCTCCGGTGGGGCGATATCCACGGGGTGGAGCAGCCAGACCCAATCGTAGGCACCGTGGGTCGCGTCGGTGAGAACAGCGTTGATCTCACCCGCCGCGGCCGAGCCGTCGGCAGTGGCGCTGAACTGGAGCGTGCCCGAGCCACCCGGCGCGATGGCGGGCAGGACGACGCTCGTGGTGCTGCCGCCGCCAAACCTGAGGGCGCCGTACGCCCTCAGATCGAGTTCGGTACCGGTCGCCGGGACCGTGCCCGCGTTGGTGTAGACGACGGTGTAGTTGACCGTCTGCCCGGCGTGCAGCGGGAACGGCTGCTCATCCTGCGGCAGGCTCACGTCGGGTTGGCCATCCAGGTTGGCGTCCAACCGCTGGTCGGGGGTGAGCAGGCCAAAGAACTGGTCTGCCAGATAGGCCGCCTGAACTGCTGGCTGGCTCGGTGTGATGGTCACCCGGACATCCGTGTCGACGAACTGGCCCTGGTTGGGCAACACCCCGGAGCTCAGCGACGACCAGGCATAGTGCTGGGTCAGGGTGAGGTCGCTGGGGGCGAAGGCGGCCGCCACCGGATTGAGCACCCGCGGGCTGTTGAGCGGATTCTTGTCGGGCATCGCTGCCCACAGCCGCAGCCCGTCCTCCTCGGTGGCGAAGGCCACCAGCTTGAGCGCGGCAGCCGTCGGGTCGGTGATCCCCAGCAGGCTGAAGGGCAGATAGATGTCGGTAACCAGTGAACAGTAATCAGTGAACAGTGGACAGTGGACAGTGTCACCACTGTTGACTGATAACTGATCACTGTTCACTGCGACCCAGGCACTGCCATTCCAGCGCAGCAGTGTGGCCGTCTGGTCGTCCTCGACATAGACCGCATAGTTGGCCGTTAGTTGGTCCTGGTTCTCGGCCGGCAGGTGGATGGTCGGCTGGGCGCCGGCATAGGGATTGTGAGCCGTCGTCGTCCCCCCGCTGCCGGTG
>DOUV01000557.1:6310-6914 GCA_003520455.1 Chloroflexota bacterium
CCAGGTAGATAAAGAGGTCTCCGTCCTTGGACCAGTCGGCGCCGGTCCAGGCAAGCCGCAGCGCCTGCGTGTCCCAGCTCAGGTAGAGCTTCTGGGTCTCGCTGATGGTCGCGCCAACGGCCGCCCGGTGGACGATCTCGCGGTCCGCGCCAATCTGCGAGGCACCGCTCTCCATCCAGCCGTGGTACGCCAGGTCGGCGATGAGGTCCGGCGTGCTCGGGCTATCGACGTAGACCGGACCCAGGGTCTGCTGGCGCCGGTTGCCGTTAACGTCCTGGGTGACGACGTGCGCCCAGAGGACTGTGGGGTCCGCCACCGTCTGCTCGTGGCGGCGGGTGGCGCCAGGCCCAGAGGTCGTGAGAGCGGAGAGGGTCGGCGTCGGGCTCTCGGTCCACCCGACCTGATACTGGCTTAACCCCGCGCCATCGCTGCTGGCCGTCCACTCGATGATCAGCGTGCTGTTCGGCACGCTGTGGAGCGTTGCCCCTGGCACAATAGGGGTCCCGTCGGCCAGCGAGAGCGTCGGCGTGACAGGCGCGGGCGGCACGAGGTCCAGCACCACGGTGGCGCTGGCCGTGGCGGTGCGAGCGACGGCATCGGTGAG
>DOUV01000718.1 GCA_003520455.1 Chloroflexota bacterium
GCCGCAACGGCGCCGACCACCTCGGCGATGGTCGTCGCCGCGCGCGCATTCACTTCGACGAGGCTCAGACCGAAGAGCAGGATGTGGCAGTGGGCATCGTGGAAACCCGGGATCACGGTGTACCCGTCAAGGTCGATGACCTGAGTCCCCGGTCCAATCAACCCGGCTAGCTCGTCGTTCGTTCCGACCGCGACGATCCTCCCATCGCGCACGGCCAGCGCCTCGGCCATGGGCCGCGTCTGGTCGAGGGTCAGGAGGTGGCCGTTGCGGAAGAGTTGGTGCGCAGGCAGCATCGTTTCCCCTTCGCTCTGGGAGGCTTCGTCGATGAATGCGATCTGGTCACGAATCGAACCGCACGATCTGGCGCACCGCCTGCCCGGCGGCGAGTGCATCGAAGGCGGGGTTAATCTCCTCCAGAGTGAGCGTACCGGTGAGGAGTTGATCCACCGGGAGGAGCCCGGCCTGGTACAGCGCCAGAAAGCGCGGGATGTCCCGCCGTGGAACCGCCGAGCCCATATACGCGCCTTTCAGCGTACGCTCTTCGACGACCAGGCTGACGGCGGGGAGGACGAGTGCCTTGCTGGGATGGGGAAGGCCGATGCTCACGGTCGTACCGCCGCGCCGGGTGGCCTGGTAGGCCTGAGCCAGGACGCGCTCGTTGCCCACGCTCTCGAAGGCGTAGTGGGCTCCGCCCCCGGTGAGATCCTTGACAGCCAGCACCGGATCGTCTGCCCTGGCACTGACGGCGTGCGTCGCGCCGACCTGCCGGGCGAGCTCGAGTTTGGAATCGAGCAGGTCCACTGCGACGATTGGGTAGGCACCCGCCGCCCGCGCGCCCATGACGGCACTCAACCCTACCCCGCCCAGGCCAAAGACTGCCACACTCAGCCCCGGCTCGACGCGCGCGGTGTTCACCACCGCGCCCACGCCGGTCATCACGGCGCAGCCGAAGAGGGCTGCCTTCTCCAGAGACACGCTGGGGTCAATCTTGACCAGTGACTCTTGCGCCGCGACGGTATATTGCGAGAAGGCCGAGACGCCGAGGTGGTGATTCAGTGCCTGGCCGGCACGGTTCTTGAAACGACGATCGCCCCCCAGGAGGGTCCCGGCGGTATTGGCTCGCGCGCCGTTCTCACAGAGGGCCGGGCGGCCGGTCGCGCAAGGGAGGCAGCGACCGCAGGCCGGGACAAAGGCAAAAACGACCGGGTCACCCGGTGCGAGATCATGGACCCCCAGGCCGACCTCACGCACGATGCCGCTCGCCTCGTGACCCAACACCATCGGCACGACCCGCGGGCGCGAGCCGTCGATCACAGAGAGATCAGAATGGCAGAGGCCCGCACCCGCCACCTCGACCAGCACCTCGCCGGGGCCGGGTCCCGCCAACTCGACCTCTTCGACGATCAGAGGTCGCGACTGGCTGTAGGGGGCTGGGTGACCCATCTGGTAGAGAATCGCGGCTTTCGTTTTCATGAGTGATCCCTCCGCTGGCGCGGGCCTGTGGCGCGAATGGCGATCCGTTCACTGCTTGCCCGGCTCGTGCCTAGCCGACGAAGGCCGCCACCTCCTGCGAGAACTTGTCCGGCTCCTCGACCATCAACGCATGGCCGCTGTTCTCGAACCAAACCATCCTGGCATCCTTGATACGCGGCAGCATGTACTCCGACCAGCCCGGATGGCACACCTGATCGTGCCGCCCGTGGAAGATCGTGGTTGGAATGTTTACCTTCTCCAGCCGGTCGCGCAGGTCGGCGGTCATCAGGGTTTTCAAGTACTTGTAGCCGACGTAGGCTGGCGTTTGCAGCCATGTAGACAAAAACCAGGTCTTGGTCGCTTCCATGTCCGTGTGGTGGAAGTTCTGGCCGGCGAAGGCGGCCATGGTCTCCGGGAAGCCGCGCCGCACCGCGTCCAGCGTGGCAGTGGCGGTGGCCTCATCCATGCCATAGGGCTCCGTTTTGGTCTGCGTGAAGCGCGGTGTGGCCGGACCGACCATGACGAACTTAGTCACCCGCCCGCCGGTGTTAAAGTCGGCCACGTAGTTGAGGCCGACGCCTGCGCCCATCGACCAGCCCACGAAGGTCACGTCGCGCAGATCAAGCGCCTGGAGGAAGGCCTGGATATCGCGGCACATCTCGTCGTAGGTGTAGTCCGAGTATGGTTTCTCGGAGTCCCCGTGACCGCGCAGGTCTACGCACACACAGCGGTAACGGCCGTGCAAGTCGAGCACGGCGTAGTTCCAGGTGTCCACCGTAGCACTGTAGCCGGGAACGAACAGGATCGGCTTCCCCCGGCCCCCGTCGCGGTAGTGCATGCTCATTCCGGTTTCGAGGTCAACATGTGGCATAAGATTGCTCCCTCTGGGCTGGGAAACGGAATCTCAGCGACCGGTTCCCGTGGCGGCCTGGTGACCCGGCATGGACGATCCTGCCGGTGTTGATCGTCACTCTCTATTCTACCAGGCCGCTGTTCCCAGGACGCTACACACGCGTTACACCGGCATTACACAGTGTCCTCCAGGTGCGGTTTCCATCCGGGTGTGCGAGAGACAAAGAGAAGGGGAGACGAGGAGAGGCAGCGAGGAGGAGGTACGACGCAAGCCAGAGCGGCCTCCTGCCTCTCCCTGCATCCTGCCGGCCGGTGGTATTCGAGGGGGTGGGCTAGGCTCGGGAGATCTCCTCGAAGAGAGCCATCGTCCGGGGGGAGGGCTCGATGCCCAACGCCTCGTGCAGCCGGCGGCGACAGCGGTCGTAGGCGCGCACGGCGAACGCCCGGTGACCCTGCTGCCAGTGGCACTGCATCAACAGTACGTAGGCCTCCTCCCAGAGCGGGTCCTTCGCCAGGATGGTGTTGGCCCATCGGAGGCTGCGCTCGAATTCCCCCTGACCGGCCAACAGCGTCGCGAGCCGCTCGGCGGTCGAAAGATACTCGACCGCGCGTTGTTGGCGCTCCTCCTCTGCCCATTCCGCGTACGGGTTGTCTTCGAGGAAGTCGCCGTGATACATCGCCAGCGCCGACTCGTACAGCGTAATGGCCTGCCCGGGATCCCGGCTCTCGACTGCCCGGGCGGCCCGTACCAGGCGGCTCCACTCATCGGCGTCCACCCGGATCCCGCTGCCGAGGTCGAGTTGTAGCCCTTCACCCTCACGGCGAATGAAGTCTGCCGCGGCCATCAACTCTCCGGCCGCTTCCCGGGAGAAGCCGGGCTGAGGCGGGTCCGAGGCGAGCGCTTTGCGCAGTGTGCTGAGCGCCACGCGCAAACCGGTGGCCGCCTTGGCGGGAGCGCTGTCGGGCCAGAGCGCCTCGATGATGTGCTCGCGGTGGACGATGCGCCCGCGGTGGCAGACGAGGAACTGCAGGAGGTGGACGGCTTTCTCGCGGCTCCAGGCTGGGCGTTCAACCTCGCGCCCTCCACGCCAGACCCGGAATGGGCCGAGTGTCTGGATGTAGAGCGGTGCATTGGCGCGCGCGGGCAAATGAATCCCCGCTCGAGCAGCCGAGGTGGCCGGATCGATCTGGGGAAGCAATCGTGCGAAGAGGTCGCGCGTCATGGCGAGATCTTTGGGACCAAGCAACGGGACGCCGGAGAAAAGAAAATCGTAGCCGTGCGTTTGGGCGCCGGCGACCGCGCGGGCAAGGGCAGACGCTGCTTCCGCATGGCACCCCTTGCGGGCCAGGTGAATTGCCAGCCACACGTCCGCGACGCAGGGTCCGAAACGGTCGCCGCAGGTGCGTGCGAGGTCCGCGGCCTCCTGCAGCCACTGAGCGGCGGCGAGGTGGTCGCGCATCGTCGCCGCGGCGCCCAGGGCGATGAGAAGGACACTGGTCAGGTAGCGGTCACCCGCCGCCGCGAGAATGGCGAGCGCCTCACGGGCGTTGGCCTCGGCCGCTGCCATTTTTCCCTCGAGCCCTGCCACGAGGGTGAAGCCGAGGAGGGCCTCAACTTTGAAGCGCGGTACGCCAATTCGCTCCGCGATCAGGCGCGACTCCTCATAGGAGGCCGCAGCGCGGGCCGCGTCGAAGTCTGGCCCGCTCAACCAGCCGTGGCCGAGGCGCGCCAGCGAGACG
>DOUV01000852.1 GCA_003520455.1 Chloroflexota bacterium
AGCCCCAACCCCACCGCTCCGTGGAGGAAGGCCCCGGCTTCCTCGGTGGTGAAGCGCAGCGCGCTCGCGCGCATCTCGCTCAGCTCTCCCTGTGCCTCGCGCAAGGCAGGCGGAGGGTCTTCTGGGCCTCAGGCCACGTGTTCTAATCCGATAGGTGGCTTCACGACGATTCTACGCCAGTCGGACAAGGGGCACAAGAGGCTCTTGGCGAGGGCCTGCGCACCGGGCTAATCACCCGGTCCTTTCCACCAGCAGACGCCGCACCGGCTCCGCTGCCAGAAACCCTTGTCGTAGGTCCTCGTCTTCAATCCTGTCGGCGAGGGCCCGCACGATCTCAGCGGCCCGGGCCAAGACCCTCCGCATCTCAGCAGTATTCTTCCCGGCCCCGTACAACTCCCCCAGCTTGGCCAGAATCAGCCACTGCTCCCCCGGGAGGCCGATTCCTTCAGCCAGGGAATTGGCTTCTTCCAGGTAGGCCACAGCCTGTTCTGACTGTGCCTTCCACTCGGCCTGCACAGCCAGGGCACGCAAATGAGCAAGCTGCAGGCGGGGGTTATCTCTGGTTCGTTGACCGATGTCGTCCAGGCATTCCCTGGCCCTGCCCTCATCTCCGGCCCGCAAGAGAGCCTCGACTTCATACCAGCACGCCAATCCCGTGTAAAACAAGGAGCGCTGCTTTGTCAACAAGACCTGCCTGGCACAGGAATAGGCCTCAGCCCACGAACCTGACAGCGCGTGAACCACACACAACTCAGCCGCGATGGTGGCCGGAAAAGGGGGTGGGATGATCTCCTCGTTGGTCGCCGCCGCCTCTCGAAGGGTCGCTCGCGCTTCATCCAGGTTCAGCAGCGCTCGATACGCGGACCCTAATCTGGTGAGACAGAGCGGGAGCATATGCCTGACGTGCACTCGGGCTAACGCGACCGATCGTTGCGCCATCGCCAAGGCCTCGCCATATTCGCCGATGTCCAGCAAGCAAGGGACCAATTGCATCGCGCTGTTTCCCTGCCCCCAGACATTTTCAATGTCCCGGCTCATGTCGAGAGCCATCCGCCCGGATTGGACGCCGGCCCGCGGACGGCCGGTATTCAGTTGGGCAATTGCCACCAGATTCAGGCAATCGCCCTCCAGGGGCCGGTTACCCATTGTGGCGAACAAGGTCTGCCCCTCCCGGGCGCACTGTTCAACCGTCCGCCACTGCCCGAGGAGCGAGAGCGCATATGCCTTCATATTGAGGCTGCGGGCCGTGAGCTCCTGCAAACCCAGCTCGCGCGCTAGCGCCAACGCCCGTTCGGCATGGGCCAGGGCCTCCCGCCCCCTTACCTTGTAGAAATTGACCTGCGCGAGGTTCCACTCTGTTTCCGCCAACCCGGCTTTGTTGCCGCTGTCCCGGGCGATTCGTTGCGCCTGTTGCAGGTAAGCCGTTGCCTGGTCCAGGTTCATCCTGTTCAGGATGTCGACAGTCGCCAGGCGATTCAGGGCCTCGCAGACCATTTCCAGATGCCCTGCCGCCTCAGCGAAGGCCAGCAGTTCCTGGTAGACACTCTGCGCCTTTTCGAATTGATTATCCAGTTCGTAAGCCCGGCCGAGTTGCCGGTAGAGGTGACGCCGCTGCCCGGCCTCAATCGGCGCGCCGAAATCCGGACCCTTCGCAATCAGCTGTCGTGCCCGCTCGTGGTGCGCAATGGCATCGCGCAAGGCAAAGACGCGCATGGCCTCGTCACCCGCGGCTACGCTGTACTGGAAGGCGGGGGGAGTCAGGCGCGCCGCCAGCGCATGATGGGCCAGTTCGGCCGGGGAGGCGGACGCCGTTTCCAGGGCACGAAAGGCCCGGCGATGGAAGAGCCGCCGGCGGGCAGCGCCGGCTTCTGTGTAGACGACGTCGCGGATCTTATCATGGCTGAACGCGTACGGGCGGGCTACATTTGCCGTTTCCAGCAAGAGCTGGCGGTTGAGCAGTTCCTCCAGGCTGGATGAGGCCTCATCCTCCTCGCGAACTCCCGCTACCTGACATAAGCGCTCCAGGCTGCAGGGACGGCCCAAGACCGCCGCGGCGGTTAACAAGAGCCGGGCCGTCGGCGAAAGCCGGCGGAGCCGGCCGAGGATCTGTTGTCGAACCCGGGGCGGGATGAGACTCCGCGGCGACCAGGCGATCCATGTCCGGCTATCAGTGCCGCCTTCCGAGGAAGAGATGAGGCCCTGATCCCGGAGCCATTTGAGGGTTTCGCAGATGAAAAAAGGGTGTCCGGATGTCTCGCGGTAGAGCCACTCAGCAAAAGCTGCAGAAGCGGGGCGGACCGTAGTTCCCTCCCGCTCCTTCGCTCTGCTGTCTCCCAGCCAGATCTGGACCAACTGCGCGGTCTCTTCAGCCGAGATCGGCCCCAAGGTCAGGCGCGTCAGGATGATCTCTCGCTCCAGGTGACTCAACCACTCGCGAAGCACCGGGTCGGCGGCCAGGGCCTCGGTGCGGACGGTTACCAGGAGCAGAATGGGCACCTGGTTCCTGGCCCAGACGCGACTGCAATAGAGCAGCGTGTCCAGGGAAGCAGTATCGGCCCAGTGCACATCGTCGATAAAGAGCACCTGGGGGCCGTGCCTGGCCAGGGCACTCCCCAGGCGGGCAACTGCTTCCAGCAGGCGGGTACGGGCCACGGCCTCATCGCCCACGCTGGCAGAGGGAGGGGCGGGCAACTCAGGGTAGCTGTCGCGCAACTCGGGCAGCAGCCGGCTGAGTTCGGCGAGCCACACCTCACTCAGAAGGTCGCCGGGTGCGCCCTCTCGTTCTAAGCGCTCGCGTAGCGCTTCGACCACCGGTTGGTAGGGGAGACGACCACCAACTTCAAAGGCTCGACCGCGCCAGACGTCGACGCCTTGAAGGGTTAGCCAGCCCAAGAATTCGGCGACCAGGTGGGTTTTGCCAATACCGGCTTCCCCCTCGATCAGGGCTGACGACGTTTCTCCCGCCTGCATACGCTGGTAGAGGGCGGCCAGTTCAGCATGTTCGGCGAAACGACCGACAAAGGGGATCGTCGGGGCTGCTTGCCTTTCTGGACCCTCACCACCCGTCTTTCTTGTCGCCCGGCCAGCGCGGAGGCGTGCCGCCAATGCCTGGGTTTCCGCTGCCGGCTCAACCCCCAACTCCGCTTCGAGGATGCGCTGGCACGTCCTGTACGTCTCCAGACCCGCGGTTGGGGTCCCGTTCAGGGCCTGGAGTTGCATCAGCCGGCAGTAGGCCGTTTCGTTGAAAGGATCACAGGCGAGCCAGCGCACGGCGTTCGCGATACCGGCTTTGAACTGTCGAGTTTCGGACTGGAGCTGCGTGAGGTGGTCGAAGAGAAGGGTGAGCTGTTGCTGGATTTGGCTCTTGCGAACTGTCACCCAATCGTCAAAAACGACGGAGTCCGGCAAGGAGAAGCCTTCTAAAAAAGGGCCGCGATAGAGGTCAGCGGCTGCCTGCCGGGCGAGGGTGTTTTCGGTCGGTACCGCCGCCAGCAGTGTATCCAGATCGAGTTCATGCGGGGCGGCGAAATTGAAACCCAGCGCGTGAGAGGCGCTCAGGAGATAGGTGTCACTGCCCTGGGGAACGGCTGCATCCAGGGCGCGACGCAGATAATACAGGGTCATGCGCAGCGCGCCCCGGCCGTGCGCGGCGTCACTATCGGGCCAGAGCAACGCCATCAATTTTTCACGCGGCTGCATCCCTCGCTCTGCGATCAGGTAAATCAGCAGGGCGAGGGCCTTGCGCGTGGGAAACGCAATCTCCCGGTCTCCATACCTGACCTCAGGTGGGCCGAGGACAGAGACATTCAATCGGCTCATCTTACGCTATATGTTGGAAGCGAGGGCTCTTTATGACGGTTTTGAAACGCCTGTCAGGTATCATGTCGTATGGATAGGCGCATTATAGTGACTTTTCAAAAAGTGGGGGCGGAGGGGGTTTTGCGCGCGGCCCCGCCGCGCGCAAAACCCCCTTACCCCCGGATTATTGAGAAGATGCGCATTATACATTGAGTCGGGATGCTAACCAAGGTTTGGACGCAACCCCCGGGCAACCGCTGACCGTCATCTTTGCCGCACCTCTTGTGCGCGGCGAAGCAGAAGCCTGGCGGCGGTTCGTGCGGGAGATGTTGAGCTTGCGGCGCGGTGCTTCAGTAGTGGATCGGGCACCCTGAAAGCCATCTGTTGTGAAGAGAATGAAAGGAGAATCAAGAATGCAGGCTCTAACCAAAACGCCGCTCGTTGTGGAGGCAGGCCAGGGGAAAAAGATGAATGTGATCGGCAATCAAGTGACCCTCAGGCTCACCAGCCAGGAAACCGGCAGAGAGTACTACGTCTTTGAGGCTGTGACGCCGCCCGGGGTCGGTGTTCCACCCCACGTGCACCAGCACGAAGACGAAATCATCGAGGTCATCGAGGGCGAATATGAGTTCTTGCTCGGTGATGAAATGTATCGGGTCACGTCTGGTGCCCTGGTTTATTTTCCCCGCTTCATTCCTCACGCTTTCAAGAACGTCGGCGCGAGGCCTGGACTGACCCACTGGACGGTCATCCCTGGGGCGAACTTTGAGAAATTCTTTGCAGAGCTGGGTTCCCTCCCGGCGGATGGGCCGCCCGATTTGGGGAAAGTCGCTGAAATCTTCGCCAGGTACGACATCGAGCTTTTACCCCCGCCGGAAGCCTGAAACAAGGTTTGGGGGTACAGTGTGGCGTGCCCAGGCACGCCACACTGTAAACCACTCATCGCCCTCGGCGAACCTTGTCCAAGTTAGAATGTCAATGAAAAGGAGAACAGACAATGACT
The DNA here is from genome assembly GCA_003520455.1 of Chloroflexota bacterium. Next base: position 4,802 of record DOUV01000852.1, read on the forward strand.
GCCGAACAACACAAAGCGGCCACCCGGCGCTTCATCGAACGCGGATTCAACCAACACGACTTCAGCGAGTTCGAGGCTTATTTCAGCCCTGAACTGGTCGACCATGCCCTCCCGCCAAATATGCCCCAGGGGTTGGAAGGCAGAAAAACGTTGGCCGCCATGTTCTTCAGGGCCTTTCCCGACATCGCGACGACCATCGAGGACCTGGTCGCTGAGGGCGACAAAGTGGTCACGCGCTGGTCGGTGCGCGGGACCCACCGGGGAGAGCTGATGGGCATCCCGCCCACGGGCAAGCAGGTCACTGTGACGGGCATGGCCATTGACCGCTTCGAGAACGGCGCGTCGGTCGAGCACTGGGAAATCTTTGACCAGCTTGGCCTGTTGCAGCAACTGGGCGCGATTCCGGCGCCGAGTTAGAGTCGAGGTTCGTAGTTCAGAGGAGGGGTTCCCGTGTCTGTCGAAAGAAACAAAGCGATTGCGCGCCGCCTGTACGACGAGGTGATCAGTGGCGGGGACTTTGAAGTGTTCGACGAGTTGGCGGATGTTCACCTGATCGATCACAGCCTGCCGCCCGGCTGGCCGCAGGGGCGGGAGGGGGCAAAAGCAAACATCAGCTACATTCGCGGTGCCATGAGCGACTGGCGATTCACGATCGAAAATCTCATTGCTGAGGGGGACAAGGTGGTGCTGCGCGGCACCTTCCGAGGGACGCACGCTGGCGAGTTCTTTGGCATCCCGCCGACCGGCAGGAGGGTCGAAATCCCAGGCATCCACATCCTCAAGATTGTTGAAGGCAAGGTGACAGAACACTGGGCCAACAATGACGATCTGAGGCTGATGCAGCAGCTCGGCGTGATCCCTGCGAGGGAACAGGTATAAGTTAAGTCTTGAAGGAGAATGGTCCCATGTCGAAATCAGAGTACCTCAGCATCGTCGAGAGCGCCCGGCAAAAGTTCAACGCCGGTGATATGGAAGGCTACCTGACCACGCTCTACGACTCGAACGCCGCACTGCACTACCTGCCGCCCGGGCTGCCGCCGGGACTGGCGGGTGCTCGCCTTTTCTATGCAGGCTTCGCCGCTGCCTTTCCCGACGCCCAACTGTCCTTTGACGATGTTATCAGTGAAGGCGACAAGGTGGCCGTCCGGTATTACGTGGCGATGACCCATCAGGGAGAGTTCCAGGGCATCCCACCCACGGGGAAGCATCTGACCTTGCCTGGCATCACGATCCTGCGCTTTGGAGATGGGAAAGTGGTCGAGCGCTGGAACGAAGCCGATTTTATGGGTCTGTTGCAGCAAATGGGTGCGATTCCTCAGCCGTGAGCCTAGCGCGTCGGTCAAGTCGTGGTCAGCTGCCCACCGATACCCCACCCGTCTGCGTCGGCCTTCGCCGACGCCCGGCTGCAAGCCTCCAGCCGCGACTTCAGTCGCCTGGCTCCCGACCGACAAAGTGCTGTCGTTAGGCAAAAGAACTCCTTGACCGGCGCTCTAGCGTAACTCTTGTGCAACC
>DOUV01000783.1 GCA_003520455.1 Chloroflexota bacterium
CGATTGCGCCGCGCTTGCCAACGCCATGGGAGCTGCGACAGCCGCGACGCGAGGGGCGGGACGGCGCATCCCTCCGGCCGAGCGCCTCCTGGAGTTGCTCGGTGACGATCCTGCCGCCCGGTTGGTGACAAGTACGGACCGCCCGCCCTACAGGCTGAGCCGATTCAACGAATGATCCCCAGCTGAATACGGGCGGTCACATCAATGAGTGGGGCCCCCACGGGCAACGCAGTTCCCAGGGGATGCGGTCCCTCGCCCCGACCAAGAAAGCCACCTGGCATGAATGAACCGGCAAACTCATCGCTCCTACAACAGTACGAACAACTCAAGGCGCTCGCCGGCGGGACGTGGTTCGCGAGCCCGGATTCATCGCGGCCGCATGCGCCGCCCAACCTCCGCCGCATCCGCGATCTCACGTTGCTTGCGCTCCTGGGCGATCTCTCACTGGTCATTGCCTGCGACTCGAACGCGTCGATTGGGGAAAAACCCAACGATGCTCTCAAGGTTCCCTATTCTGAAGTTGGCGTCTCGGCTCTCAAAGTCACGCTGATGGAGGTGCTTGCCGCGGGAGCGGTTCCTATCCTGATCGTGAACGCACTCTGCATGGAGATGGAGCCTTCCGGGCGGAAGATGATTGAGGTCATGCGAAGCGAGTTGGTCCGCTCCGGATTCGACCCAAGTATCATGCTGACAGGCAGTACCGAGGACAATGCGCACACGACGCAGAGCGGGATCGGAATCACAGTCATCGGACTCGCGACAGAAGAGCGATTGCGGGTGGGATGGACCTCTCTGGGTGACGTCGTCCTCTGTGTTGGAAATCCGAAGAGTGGGGTGGATACGCCCTACTCGGAGTATGACCCGGATATCGCCACCATTCGTACTGTGCTGGCGCTCGTGCAGATGGAGGAAGTTCACGAGATCCTTCCGGTGGGCTCAAAGGGCGTTTGGTACGAAGCGAACGAATTGGCGCGTTTTGTCGGGCGAGAGTTCCGTTTGACCGAGGAACAAGTTCCCATCAATATTCGTGCCTCAGCGGGCGCTTCTACCGCCGTGCTTATCTCAACGAGAGCTGAGAATGTTGATCGGGTTACTCGTGCCGTTTCTGTGCCAACCTACCAAATCGGTACAGTCGAATAGAAGAGGGAAGACAAAAGGTGAAAGCGCCGGAGTTCACGTCTGTCGATCACATTCTGGAAGAAGTGCGCGCGATGCGCGTTCGTGGGGGAAGCGCCTTCGGCCAGGCTGCAGCACGCGCCTTTCAGTTCGTTGCGGTGGATCCCGCCATTCAGACCGCAGATGCCATGTTCGCCGAGCTTGACCGCGTCTCGAGCGCTCTTCTGGAAGAAAAGCCGACCATGGCGACCATTCGCAACGCGCGCTTGTTGATCATCGAGGCAGCCAAAAACAGCGTCAGCGCCAACGATCTGACGAACCTGCGGGAAAACCTCTCTGCGCGAGTCGATCTCTTTATCCAGATGTCCCTGACCGCCGTTGACACGTTAGGACGTATCGGGGCGCATCTGGTCGGTGATGGCCAAACGATCATGATGCACAGCTTTAGCGAATCGGTGCTGGCCATTTTTGAGCAAGCGCGGAGAGCGGGAAAGCAGTTTGAGGTCATCTGCACCGAATCGAGACCGCTCCGTGAGGGCCGGTTCAGCGCGGGGCGGCTTTCGGCCATGGGGGTGCCGGTTGTATTCGTGACCGATGCATCCATGGCCGAGGTGGTCAGAGTGGCGGATTGGGTGATCGTTGGGGCGGATTGTATTGGAATCGACGGATCGGTGGCGAACAAGATGGGCACGAATCTGCTATCGATTCTGGCAGACAGGTTCGATGTGCCGTTCTACGTAGCAAGTGAGATTCTAAAGTTGAATCCTATGACGAAGCAGGGCCAGCCGATCAGGTTGGAGTTTCGCCCCCCCACTGAAGTCGCGGACAAGGACGAGTTCGAGTCCTCGGTGCACGTTGGGATTCGGAACCAGTTCTTCGATGTGACCCCGCCGCAACGGATTCGGGCGCTTGTGACAGAGCGGGGACTCTCCTCCCCGGGAATGGCAGGTCAGGCCTGGCACGAGATGCAGGCGGCTTTTGAGCGGGACCTCAAGCAGCGGGGCAGGTGAGAGACTGGCGGCAGGATTTCTTCCCAATCCGAGCACCTCACAAAGGAGTTTATAGCATGTCTACCTCGTTGAGCCGGGAGTGGCTTTACGACCACGTTCTTGGAAGCCTGGTATCCGCGGCGCTTGGCGATGCCATGGGAGCAACGACCGAGCAACACGCTATCGATGAGATACTCGCCGCCCACGGCGGGCTCTTGCGCGAACTACAGGCGCCGGCGATCGACACCTTTTCTGAGGGGAATCGCCCCGGCCAGGTCACCGATGACTGCAGCCAGATGTTCGCGCTGGCGGAAGCCCTGATCACCACGGACGGCGAGCTCGACGAACACGCCTGGGTCGCGACGCTGCTGCACTGGGCCGAGACCTCGCCCATGGCACGGATGATGGGACCGACGACGCGACCACTCCTCCAGGCGCTTGCGTGCGGGGAGAGCACGGCCCACGTCGGCACGGTCGGCCGCTCGACCCGCAAGCTGACGAGCATGGGGACGACCAATGGGGCTGCCATGCGCGTCGCCCCCGCCGGTCTGGTTCACCCGGGGGACATCGAGGGCGCCGTGCGGTTGGCCTGGGTCACCTCCCGTCCGACCCACGATACCCAGATCGCGGCGGCGGGAGCCGGGGCAGTCGCAGCAG
>DOUV01000075.1:0-1366 GCA_003520455.1 Chloroflexota bacterium
CGCCGGGGCCGGCGGGGGTGGCGGGGGTCCGGACTTGAAGCCGGCGGTCAACTCGCGGGTGAGGTTCAGATACGTGTCGCCGTAGGCCTGGCTGGGCTCGATATAGCTGCCCTCGGGCCACTCGTTCCAACTGGTGATGATCGCCCAGTCGGCCCCGCTCTCGCTGGCCCCTTGCCAGCAAGCCCGGTAGTAGGTCCCTTGGGCGCGGTCGCGCACGAAGGCGTTGCTCCGGCCGGTCTTCGTGTCGTTGTAGCCCGGCATCACCGTGGCCACCCACAGCTTATCGCCCCATTTCGCCTCGGCGTCGCGCATCCAGCCGCCGAATTTCCGCAACTGGCCGGCCGGGTCGGGGCTCCAGGCGACGCTGTAGAGGTGATGGCCGTCGAAGACCTGCTGATAACTGACGTCGACCCCCTCGGCGATCCAGATCCAGCCGTGGCCAGGGTCGAGCTGGTCGCGAATGGCCTTCCAGGTCGCCACGTCGTACTGTTGCTGGCGCCAGAAGAAGAGCACCGGCTTGCCCTGCCAGCGCAGCAGCGCCGGGTGCCCACCGTAGGTCTGCATGAAGGACCGCAGGCTGTTCACAACCTCATCTCGGCTGTGGTAGAAGGGCGAGGTCAACTCGAAGTCGATCGTGGCGCGGAAGCCCTTCTCGGCAGCGATGTCTAGCAGCTTCTTGAAGTTCTCGTCGGTCGGGTTGCCAAAGCCCCACCAGCTCTGCACGAAGGCGTCGATGCCGGCGCCCTGGGCCTGCTCGACGTGCCGCCGGATGGCCGCGGGGTCGCGCGAGGCGTAGGACTGAGCCGGGAGATCGGGCACTTTCGCGGGCGTCCAGATATTCTCGTCGAACCAGGCGTAGTAGAAGGCCAGGACGAGCCGGGGGCTGCCGGCGGACGAGCGGGGCAGCATCGCCGGGAGAGCAGCGGCGCCGAACGCCAAGAGCAGACCGGCCAGGAGAACGATCGAGAGATGCGAAGCGAGACGACGAGAAAGTTGGACGAGCACGGCACCTCCTATTGTCCCACACGCTCGGCCTGGAGCGTCAGATCCGGCGAGAGCAGTCACTCCCCATAGGCTCGGCCTGGATCGTCAGATCCACGCGTTGATCGCCGGATCTGGCGATCCGGCTGGAACTGTCACTCGCTACACATTCGGCCTGGAATGTCAGATCCAGCAGGAGCAGTCGCCCCCGTATGGCTCGGCCTGGATCGTCAGATCCAGGCGCTGGTCGCCGGATCTGGCGATCCGGCTGGAACAGTCAGTCACTCGCCACACATTCGGTCTGGATCCATCCGCGGGAGCAGTCGCCCCCACAGGCTCGGCCTGGATCGTCAGATCCAGGCGCTGGTCGCCGGATCTGGCGATC
>DOUV01000075.1:1498-3985 GCA_003520455.1 Chloroflexota bacterium
GGATCTGGCGATCCGGCGGGAACTGTCACTCGCTACACCCTCGGCCTGGAGCGGACGATCCAGGGGAGCGGTTGGGGATACTTTCCACTCCGGAACTCCCTACCGGGACTACCACCTGCCAGGAACTGCGCCGCTGCGGCCACGGGCCGGAGGGACGCCGGCGCTCCCATCGGTGCTCATAATAAGGACTTTCAGGAATAAGCGCAAGCGCGCCGCTCTGCCACAAACAGATACTCGCTTTCCAGAGACCGAGACTTATCATTGCTTCGTCAGGGGGAGAAACTCGGGGGCCACTCCTTGTATCCGCCGGGGGCATCCATGGCGAGGGCACGCACGGCAACGAGAAGATCACGGGTCGCCGGGTGTCGACGGGTACAACGGGAGGGGGTGCTCGAGCGGGGGGACGCGATCAATCAGCCGGAGCACCGCCGAACACAGGCGAGGGGAGGCGGCAGATGAAAAACAGCCGCGCGGTGCGCCGCGCGGCTGCCGGGTCCAACTCCAGCCGGCGAACTAACTACGGAGCCACTTCAGCACTTCCATCAGAATGGCGTACCCGCTTAATGCCAGCATCAGCAGGACCACCAGAAGCAGGGTCACAAAAAAGGGGTCACCCCAGTGTGCCATCGCTTGATCCTCCACGAACGAACTGAACGAGTGCAACCAAAGTATAACATGGTTGCCGGGCAGGCGCCAGTTGGATCACGAGGTGCGTCGCACCTCGACCGCTCCGCTGCCCGGTAGGATCGGCGGGGCGGCCAGCCGGGCGGTGGATTCAACGCCATCACCGATTGACACGTTTCGGACTGTCTGCTAGCTTATCACTCGACTGCACGGCAACCGGCCGGCTTTTGAGCGCTCCTGGGCTGGGACTCTCCGCCTTTCCACACGGGCGGGGCGGAGTCCATGCCGCTCGAGGGCATCTGCAGCCCGCCATCGCCGTCTCGACGGCCGCCATCATCCTACCCGCGATCCCTGAGGCGGCCCCGGACACCCGCACGTGGGACGGCCGCTCATGGTGGCCTCGTTCTTGCTGGACCATCCATCTTGCAGCGGCGTCGCGACCACCTTGATCCTCGGCTCGATCACCTGGCCGATTCTGAGGGAGGCCGGCGATAACCGTGAGACGGCCGCTGCGATTCTCTCGGCCGGCGGAATCGGCGCCATCTTCTCGCCCGTGGTGATGGGCGCGGCCTTCGCTCGGACGAAGCGCGAACAGCACCCGCGGTCGTGTCTGGAAGTCACCGCACGGGTGCCCGGTCCGACGATACTCGACTCGGCCTTTATCTTTTTGCTGACTGAACTCGACGTGGAGGAAATCCATGCAAGTTACCGTGAACGGTTCCCCGGTCGAATACCACGTCGCCGGGTACGGCGAACCGGTGCTGTTCGTCCATGCGTTTCCGCTCAACAGCCAGATGTGGCAGCCCCAGGTCGAGCACGTCTCCCGAGGCTATAAGACCGTGGTGTTGGATCTGCCTGGGTTCGGGGAGTCGCCGCCGGTACAAGAGGCGCCGACCATGTTCAGCTACGCTGAAACGGTCGCTGCCGTGCTCGAGGCGGCCCAGGTCGATCAGCCGGCGGTCTTGGTCGGCCTCTCGATGAGCGGGTACATTCTCCTCGAGTTCTTCCGCCGCTTTCCCGAGCGCGTCCGGGCGCTGGTTCTCGCCGATACCCGTGCGGCCCCCGACACCGAGGAGGCGCGGCAAAACCGGCTCGACACGGCGGAACAGGTCCTGCAAGAGGGACCGCGGGTGCTCGTCGAGAGCATGGTACCGAAGCTGCTGACATCCAGGGCGGACGACGTCGTCCGCCTACGAGTCCGCGAGATGATCTTCGCCGCCATGCGGGAGGGAATCGCGGGGGCCCTCCGGGCGATGGCCGCGCGCCCCGATTCTCGTCCGACGTTGGAGACGATCACCGTTCCCACGCTGGTGATTGTCGGCGGCCAGGACGACCTGACGCCGCCCGCCGAGGCCGAGGGGATGGCCCAAGCCATCGCCGGTGCGGAGCTGGAAGTCATCGAGGGGGCCGGCCACCTGTCGAACCTCGAACGGCAGGACGCGTTTAACGCGGCGTTGCTGCGCTTCCTGGACGACCTCGGAAGCTCGTAACCGGGTGGCCGGAGGATGACGGCGGACCCCGTCGGGCGACAACGGGCGGGCGACGGGGAGCGGCAGAGCAGTTCGCCCCTCCGCCGCAGACGCGGCCGCCCCCTCCGTCCCTCGTTGTTCGCCTCGCTGGCCTGGATGGTCCTGTTGCTGGCCTGGCTCGAAAGCTGCGGCCTGACCACAGTCGCGCCGGTGGCTTTCACACCGGCGACCCCCACGGCCAGCCCGTCGGTCGCTTCAGTTGTCCGCCGTCCCTCTCTGACCCCGACGCCGGCGCTCCGGGCTACACCCGGCGCCACGCCCACGGCTACAGCGACGCCCTCACCCACCGCGAGCCCGATACGCACCCGCCGCACGGCGAGCCCGACGACCACAG
>DOUV01001034.1 GCA_003520455.1 Chloroflexota bacterium
AGCGTTTCGGCCGTTATTTTCAAGTGGTGCGACGCGCCCGGCTCTCTCAGGAATGGTTGCCTCGGGGGCGGGCGTCTGACCGCCGCGGAGCCCGGCGGTTGAAACCGCGGCTGGAGGCCTGCGGCCGGGCGTGCCCCTCCGGGCACGCGGGGGGTCGGATGCATTTGGAAAGGGCCAAGTTCTCGAAACTGGCGGCACGATTTGCTTTTTACGCGACATAACAACCCGAGGATACACGGAGTGATTCTGGAGCGTGACCTCCAAGGCCGCGGGGGCGGCCCGCAGGCAGCCCGGAAAGAATTTGGAAGTCTGATCCGCTTCACCCTCGCGTCGGAGCATTCAAATCTCTGGCTTCTCTTGGACACCCGCCGCTCGGAAGGCCGCGTTCACAATGGCCTGAGCTTCCTCCTGGATCTGCTTGAGATGGTGTTCGCCTCTGAAGCTCTCCGCATAGATCTTGTAGACATCCTCCGTACCGGACGGCCGGGCCGCGAACCAGCCGGAGTCGGTGACCACCTTCAGTCCACCGATGGGCGCGTTGTTGGCCGGGGCACGCGTCAACGTGGCAATGATCTTGTCGCCCGCCAGTTCCCGCGCTTCAACCATATCGGGCGACAGGTTCTTCAACACTGCCTTTTGCTTGGGCGTGGCGGGGGCATCCACCCGATCATACACGACGCTCCCGAAGCGTTGTTCCAGTTGGCGGTAATGCTCTCCCGGGTCACGGCCGGTGGTCGCCGTGATCTCCGCCGCCAGGAGGTCCATGATGAAGCCGTCTTTATCCGTCGTCCAGACTGTACCGTCTCTGCGGAGGAAGGATGCGCCCGCGCTCTCCTCGCCACCGAAGCCGTAGGAGCCGTCCAGAAGCCCATCGACAAACCATTTGAAGCCCACCGGCACCTCGGCCAGCCGCCGCTCCAGGGAGGCCGCCACCCGGTCGATCATCGAACTGGAGACCAGCGTCTTCCCCACCGCCGCGTCCGGCCGCCAGCCTGGGCGGTTCTGGAAGAGATACCCGACGGCCACCGCCAGATAATGGTTGGGGTTCATCAGCCCCGCACTTCGCGTTACGATTCCATGGCGGTCAAAGTCGGGATCGTTGCCAAAGGCGATCGCGAAGCGATCCTTGAGCCCAATCAGGCTGGCCATCGCGTAGGGTGACGAGCAATCCATGCGGATCTTGCCGTCCTTGTCGACGGTCATGAACGCGAAGGTCGGGTCCACCTGCGGGTTCACCACCTCCAGATCGAGCCCATATCGTTCGGCTATGGGCGCCCAATAGCCCACCCCAGAGCCGCCCATCGGATCGACCCCGATTCTGAGACCCGCGGCGGCGATGGCAGCCATCTTGATGACGCTCTTCAAGTCGTCCACGTAGGGGGTCACGTAGTCGTACTCGTGCGTGGTTTCGGTTTTGAGAGCCTTCTCGAGCGGGAGGCGCCTCACCCCCTGTAACCCGCTCCTCAACAGCTCATTCGCGCGGTCCTGAATGGCTTGGGTGGTCTCGGTCCCTGCCGGGCCACCCTCCGGCGGGTTATATTTGAAGCCGCCATCCTCCGGCGGGTTATGCGACGGCGTGATGACGACCCCATCGGCCAGTCCGGCGCTCCTGCCCCGGTTGTAGGTCAGGATGGCGTGGGAGATCACCGGCGTCGGGGTGTAACCGCGCCCCTCCTGGATGCCGGTGGTGACGCCGTTGGCCGCAAAGACCTCGAGGGCCGTGGACAGCGCCGGCTCGGAGAGGGCGTGGGTATCCATGCCCATGTACAGCGGACCGGTAATACCCTCAGCGGCCCGGAGCTCGCACAGGGCCTGGCAGATGGCCAGGATGTGATCCTGGTTGAAGGAATTCTGCAGTGAGGAGCCCCGATGCCCGGAGGTGCCGAATGCAACTCGCTCGGCGGCATTCTCAGGGTCCGGTTTGTGAGTGTAATAGGCGGAGACAAGGCGCGGAACGTTGATGAGAAGCTCGCGCGGGGCCGGTTTCCCTGCCAGTTCGTCGACTGCCACAGCAACCTCCTTTGGCGATGCTTTGTCAGTTGCATTTGACTGCGTGGACTGCGCCCGCCGTTCAGAATCGTGACGCCGGAGCAGACCGGCGTCACCTGATCGCCCCCGATGAGACCTGGCTTCTCGGCCGATGAAAGTTGTCGAATGGTTCGGGGAGGGGCGACTGGGCCGCCTGTACCCGAATGAATTCTCAAAGCCCATGCGCCCAGAGGCGTGGAAGCGCCGGGCATCGGGCCCGCACTCAACGCGGCGCCGGGCTGGCTCACACCACCTCGATGTTCTCGCGGCCGCCGTAGCCTTTCCACCAGGGCTTTGCGCCCTTCGCCAGCACCGCGTTGAGCGTCTCGATATTCTGGACGCCGCGGTCCTCCAACCAGCCCTCCAGTGCCGCGAGACCCTCGTGCGCGTAGACCGGGATGCCCTCCTGCCACGTCGCTCGCCCGCACAGCACCCCGGAGAAATCCGTCCCCGCCTCGGTGGCCAGTTCCAGGGTCTCGACGAAGACCTCGTTGGTCACGCCCGCGCTCAGGTAGATGAAGGGCTTTGATGCGGCGCTCGCCGCGTTGCGGAACTGCTCCATCGCCTCATGGCGGGTGTAGGCCACCTGGTCCCCGGTGAATGCGCGGGTCCCCTTGACGTACTTCATATTCACGGGCACCTCGACCTTGAGCACGTCCACGCCGTAGTGCGGCCTGGAGAACTCTTCCATGGAGCGCGTGACGTACTCCGGCTTGCGCTTCGCGAACTCGAAACCTTTCTCATCGCCGAGATTGTCGTCGTAGGCCAGCGGCTCCAGGAAGAACGGCACGTCCAGCCCGGCGCACTCACCGCCGACCCGCTCGATGAAGGCGTGCTTGATCGCGTTGATCCGTTGCTCGTCAAACGGATTGTAGTATAGCAGGATCTTGATCGCGTTCGCGCCGTTCTCCACCAGCCGCCGGACACTCCACTCCGGCAGCAGATCGGGCAGGCGGCCTTTCACGCTGACGTCATAGCCGGTCTGCTCGTAGGCCAGCAACACCCCGGTGCCGGGCGCGCGCTGCTTGATCGCCCCCAGACCATACTCCGGGTCCATGAGGATTGCGCTGGCGTGTTTGGTGAGAATCCTGGTGACGGCGGTTTTGAACGCCCGCAGGTCATCCGCCGAGGCCTCACCGCCCTCACCGCGCGCATTGGCGATCGCCCGCCGCAGGGAGCCGCGCTGGTCCATTGCCGCCGCGGCGATCACGCCGCGCTCGTCGGCGCAGGCGTTGATGCCCTCGAACTTGCCTGTGCTCATCTTGACTGTCCCCATCCAGGCTACCTCCCTGTCGTGCTGTGGGGCCGGTCATTCGAAGTCGGCCCCCGAGAATTGCGAATCCGTTGGGCGGAGGCGGGCCGTCGTCGAGGTGTAAGAGTTGAGGGTTGAGCTGTTTCCTGGTAGCAACCTCCGGCGACCCCAGGACCGGCCGGCCCGCGCAGAGAACTCAGCACCCGGCCCTCATCACTCGCCTCGAGCCTCAACAGCACGCTTGTTGCTCTGGGACGCCGGCCGCCACCGCCGGTTACGCTTCTTTGGGTTGATCATACGGCAAGCCTGAAATCTGCATCAACTTCTTCCAGCGGTGGCTCGACTCGATGAAGCGCACGGTCCCACTGCGCGAGCGCGTGACGATCGAGTGGGTTATGGCACCCCACCCGAAATACTGCACCCCTTGAAGGGGCTCGCCCGGCGTGATTCCTGTCGCGGCGACGTAAACGTCGTCGCTCTTGCAGAGGTCGTTGGTGTTGTAGATGCGGGTGAGATCGATGCCTTGCTGTGCCACGAGCTGCCGTTCTTGATCGTTCCGCGGCCACAGGCGACCCTGAATCTCACCGCCAACGCATTTGAGCAGGCAGGCGATGACCACTGCCTCGGGCGCGCCCCCAATGCCGATCACCATATCGACCGGCGGCCGGACGCCGGTCATCATCACGCTGGCAGCTACCTCGGCGTGGGCGATCTTCCTGATCCGTGCCCCCGCGGCGCGGACGTGTTGAATGAGTTGCTTGTGGCGCGGCCGGTCTAACACGACCACCGTCACATCGTCCACATCCTTCTGGAGGGCCCGCGCGACGTTGCGGATGTTGGTTTCGACCGGCGCCGTGATGTCGATCGCCCCGGCCGCCATGTCGCCCACCGCGATCTTGTCCATGTACATGATCCCCGGGGTCGCAAAGAGCGAGCCCCGTGATGCGATAGCGATGACCGCGATCGACCCGGGCATGCCTTCGGCCAGGAGCGTCGTACCCTCAACCGGGTCGACCGCCACATCGACCTCCGGCGGCGTCCCGGTGCCCAGTCGCTCGCCGACGTACAGCATCGGCGCTTCGTCCTTTTCGCCCTCGCCGATGACCACCACGCCATCCATGTCCACACCGTTGAGCGCGAAGCGCATAGCGTCCACGGCCGCCTGATCAGCGGCAATCTTGTCGCCCCGCCCCATCCAGCGACCGGACATCAACGCTGCTGCCTCTGTGGCACGTACCAATTCAAAGCCGATGTTGCGCTCGATATTCATGGCTGCCGTTCTCCTGCCTGACCCGTTCGGGCTCTCGTGACTTCTTCAGGTTGGCACCTACAGACGGAGCAGGTACCAGATTCGGCTTTCCGATGCGGCTGCCGCGCATAGGCATTGGGAGAACATCGCTGCTTCCTGTGCCCGGCGGGGCATCCGCTAAAGGGCTGTCTCCTCAGGGCATCCCCCGCTGGGGACCACCCGTGCTTCCTGCTACCGCCGGGTGACGGTCGCGCCACTTGGGATCTCCCGTTGCTGGAAATCATCAGGGGTGACATTTGGATCGATCCGGCAGTTGCGACCGATGATAACACCCGAGGGGACCTGGGCCCGCTTCCCAACAATCGTGATCCCGGAATTGAGATTGCCCGGCTCGAGCTGATTCGGCGTGTTGTCCTTGCCGACCCCCACCTGCGCTTCCGCCCCGACTTCAATTTCCTTGTCCAGCACAGAACGGTCGATGAGCGCTCCCGCTCTGATGGTCGTGTCGTTCATAATGACCGACTCGCGCACGACGGCGCCGCGCTCGACCTGCACGCCCGGTGACAGGAGACTGTTGATCACGCTGCCATGGATGATGCAGCCATTGGAAACCAGGCTGTTCTCGATGGTGCCGGGCGGCTTCGACTTCACCGGAGGTCGTTCTTCCGACCGGGTGTAGATCACCCAGTTCGGATCATAGAGATCGAGCGCCGGGTGTTCCTCCAAGAGCGCCAGGTTGGTCTCCCAGTACGCCGCGATGGTACCGACATCGACCCAGTAGCCGCTGAACGGATAGGCAAAAACCCGGTCGCGCTCGACCATCTGCGGAATGATATTCTTGCCGAAATCGTGGGCCGAGGTCGGATCCTGGGCATCTGCCTCGAGTCGCCGGAGGAGAAACGCCGTGTTGAACACGTAGATGCCCATCGACGCCAGAGTGCTGTCGGATTGCTTCGGCTTCTCGGTGAACCTCGTGATCCGTTGGTGGTCGCCAACCGTCATGATCCCGAAGCGATGGACCTCGTCGGGGCGCACGTGCATCACGGCGACGGTGAGATCGGCGTCGTGCTCGCGGTGAAAATTCAGGAGGTCGCGGTAGTCTTGTGTGTAGACGTGGTCGCCGGAGAGCACCAGCAGCACGTCGCTTCCGTCTCCGGCAATGAACGAGCGGTTCTGATAGAGGGCATCTGCGGTGCCTCGATACCAATCCTGATCGCGGCGCCCACGGTAGGGCTGCCAGATCCGGATACCGTTGGGCCAGCGGCGGTTGAGGTCCCAGGGCTCGCCGATGCCAAGATGCTCTATGAGCGAATGGGGGCGGTACTGGGTCAGCACAGCGACGCGGTAGAGGTCCGAGTTGACGGTGTTCGAGAGCGCAAAATCGATGATCCGGTACTTGCCCGCGAACGGGACGGCCGGCTTCGCACGTTTCTCACTCAGGATACTCAAGCGGCTCCCCTCCCCGCCGGCCAGGATCAAGGTCAACACACTCATATGTACCTCCTTCTGAGAAGTCGAACGCTCGTACGCCGCGCCAGACTTCCTCCTGATGCTGCGCATTGGCCAACTGGAATCCCGCGCGCAAGACGTAAACGCTGGCGCATCGCGCACCGGCCCGCTGCCCGGCCCGCAAAACGAAGTCTGCCCTTGAGATTAACTTCAACCGGCCTCGACCCGAGAAAGTCGGCTCGAGCTCTCAGCCAGGGAGCTTTCTCTCTCGCGCCTCGCGGCGGAATTCATACTCGCACCACTGAAATGATAGGTGGCTGGTTCAACGTCAGCAAAGAGACTGAGCTTCATGCGGGGCGGGGCACGTCAGTGGCAAGCGGAGTCCATCCGAACTCGAGACGTGGCTTGCAAGGGGAGTCTGTGGATTACAGCGTGACATCCCTCGGTGCGCTCTACGGCAGCGCGCCAACGAATCTTCTTCGATCACACCGGTATATGGTGGGCTGGAGAGGCGAGGGTACGGCCCTCACGCACCCTATATCCACTGTTCCAATCGGAACTGCCTTTCGAAGCGACATTGATAGAGCGTGATGTACGAATAGAACCAAGAGAGCAGGCCAAATTGACGAGCAAAAACGCCTGCCTTCGCTACACGCCGCTTCAACCTCTTCTCCCTCCGACCAGTTCTTCTTCTTTGGATTGAGGGGCGCCGCCAGCGACCTGCCGGATGGTATGCGGAAAGCCGCCAGAGTGAAGCCCAGTCCTATTCGAGCGCCTGAGCGCGACTCGGTCCCGCCGTCCCGCACGTTTACTCGCACTCCAGCCAATAGCTCCTCTTCCAGCTATCCAGCCGAGTTTGGATCAGATCAAGGAGTGAACCAGTTTTCCGTCATCGAGCGACAGCGGAAACAAGTGATGATGCGTGTGCGATGAGCTGTGATGCAGTGAAAGACGAATGCGATGTGAGAGGAATGCCCGCGCTCGTGTGCGATTCAATCTACTTTATCACGACTGGGCACTCACGGCCAGGCTCAAACGTTCTTATTTGCTCCTTCGGTCGGGCGGTGGGGTCGAGTTGGATTCGGAAAGAGGGCATGCGGGGATTGCGGCCATCTCTCGCCTTCCACCAGTCCTGCTGCTGGAGCTCCTCCGGACCTACGAGTCAGCCAACAGTTACTTTACCGGTCGCTCTTCGAAGTAGACCGAGCGCGACATGGGCCATCATGAGCCTGTCGATACCGACTG
>DOUV01000173.1 GCA_003520455.1 Chloroflexota bacterium
TCTTTCATGAAGCCCCTGGAGGCGTCGACCATGAAGATGCCCGTGCGGGCGTGGGCGTTCTCCTTGTCGATGACCAGGATGCAGGCGGGGATGCCGGTGCGTAGAAGAGGTTGGCGGGCAGACCGATGATGCCCTTGATCAGGCCGCGCTGGATGAGGGTGCGGCGGATGTCGGCCTCCTTGGTGTCCTGGAACAGGACGCCGTGTTGAAGTCGGCCGATTGTCCAGGCATCAGAAAATCGAGACCATTCGCCTTGGCCAGCCTGCCGGTAATCATGTTAATCTTATCGCCGATCTCCTTGTCGCCCTTGAGCCTGACCATGTCAACAAAGCTGCCGCCTTCCGGCACCTCGATGATCGTATCGGGCTTGCCGGCGTACTTGTCAGAGACTTACTTCATGAACAGCAGCGTGAGGACGTAGTCCTTGTACTGCGCGGTGTCCATGCCGCCGCGCAGTTCGTCGCGGCTACTCCAAAGCGAGCTATAGAGCTGGGACTTCTTCAGGGCCATGGTGTGTTCTTTCTGTGCCTGGCGTTGGTCTATCTCTGTGTATGACGTGCGCGATAATCAGCGCGCGCCGAAGTACCGGTGACTTTCACAAAATCAAGGCTTGGCATGCGTCTGGTTCATTGCGTCGTTGTGTGTTCTTATTCGATATCCTCTTCGAAGAAGTCTGAATCTACTTTCTTAATTTCATACGTCGAGGCAATTGACACACCGACGTTATAGTCAATCATGTAGTCAGCCAACGTAATGCCATCAATTAGAATGATGCGAGAGGAGTATTCGCGCACTGAAGCGAGAGCATCTCTTGTGAAGGTAGATGTGGTGATGAATATGCCTTTCGTTGCCTTCTTTTTAGACAATGCACCTGCAAACTGGTCTATATCAGGGCTGCCAACAGGTTTGTCCGTCCATCGCTTTGCCTGGATGTAGATGTTATCGAGACCGAGTTTGTCTTCTCTGATTACACCATCTATACCTCCGTCACCAGTTCTCCCGATAGCTTGACCTGCGTCTTTGAGGGAACCGCCATATCCCATACGTACAAGCAGAAGGATGACAAGGCGTTCAAAGAACTGAGATGAGCATTTCTTGACCCTTTCGAGCAATTCAGAGGCCAGCGTGGCACGGATCTGTTCATAGTAGGTTGTGATTGATTCGATAGGGGTTTCGGCTACTGGAGCATCTTTTTTGCTTTTGATTTTTTTCTTGCCCTGAAATTCTCGAAACTCCGGGAATTGTGAAAGCAGCTTATTGTCGATCCGTTGTGGTCTCTTGTTGAGGATTTCGTTGCCACGCTCTGCGATCCTGAAATGGCCGCGGCGCGTTGCCTCGATCAGACCGGCCTTCTGTAAATACGTTCTGGCCCAGGAGACTCTTGAGGAGAACTTGAAGGTCCCACCACTCGGAAGAAGTTCCTTCCTCTCTTCATCGGTAAGCTTGTATTCGGCCGCAAGTTGATCTATAGCATCTATTAGCGAGACCTCATTCCCTCTTGCTGCTGCAGCAATGCGGAGAAGAGGCAGCATTATGGTTTCATAATCAGGAATGGGCATCGTGAGTTAACTCCTTAGCACTTAACACATAACGACCTCAAGCTCAGAAGCTCAGGGTCGGCACGGCAATATGGGGGCGGATTGCGGCTGCGGCAAGCTCCGCCTCCTGCTGAAAACACCGGCAGCCCTGAGTCGCCTGCAGCGCCGGGTTAGGCCCGGCACCCTCGAGCCGACGTGGCACAAAGCAGCATTGCATGAGTGGACGAGGCGCAGCATGGCGCTCCTGGTGGGCGGCGCTATCTGCGGAATTTCGGCCAGCGGTTGTAGCCGACAGCAGGATCATTGGCTCGGAGCGTGAGGATGAACACGACTTCCCGCCGGTTAACCTCGGCATCGGTGGCGGTCTCGGACTCCCATAGGATTTCTTTGCGGATCGTGAAGTCCCTGCGCTGTTCGCGCGTGAAGTCGGCGGCAATCAAGCGGTCGTCCGCGCTCCCGAAGTAGTTGATGCTGTCCGTGAGATCCTTTCCTATGTAGATCTTCCCATTCGGGTATGTGATCTTGTAGATCACCCTCATACGCCATCACCTCTATCTGGATCAGCTGCACCACTCACAAGCGCTGATGCTGCAGAGTCGAAGCTCGACTTTGTACATTATCAGGTCAATAACAGACGGCGTAGGCAAGCCGCGTCAGGTCGTCCCGCGGTATGAAGAGCACATCCGACGCCGAGGGGGATGGATAAATGAAGTTGCCCCCCAAGTGATGGCGGACAGTGACTAACACATCGCTGAACGTCGCGGCCGACTTGGCATCCCAGGCTGGTTGCTGGCCTGGGATCTGACCATCGGGATGAAGCGCATGCCCACACAGCGCAACCAAGCGATCCAGCCCGAACAGATACGGTGTCGTCCGCTCACTGGCTGCATCCGACCACTGGCGGTGGGTTTCGATGCCGAGATGGGCGCGGCTTGCTTCGATGGTGACCTCCAGTGGCCAACGCTTCATGGAATCAGTGCGGATCTCCACCGCCGTCTGGTCCAGGTCGGTCGAGTCAGAAGGAAGCCTGCGGGTCATGCTGACCCGACGGGTCGCGTATCATCCCTAGCCAGCGCCGCGGGTCGTGGCCACTCCGATAGCATAACGCCGTGCCGGTTCAGAACTCCAGCGTGCGCGTGGGTCCATCCTACCAGCGCCGTTGGACGGATTACCAGTCGGGGTTCGGGTCCGTGAGGACAGTGCTCAGTTCGGGCAGTTCTTCGCCCTTGACTGCCGGGCGCCCGCACTGGCCTGGCTCGCGCGCTTCGGGGGCGCCTCAAGATTGGCATCCAGGCGCAACGGGGCGATCAAGGTCACCTGGGGATGGCGACAAGCCACCTCCAGTTCGATGTGCCTGGAGGTGCCCTCGCCGATCAGCTTCAGCCGACGGTGGGGTAGCCACCGCCGCCGGCCGGCGACGGCTTGGTGGGCTACGTTGCCAATGGTTTTGTGCCGTTGTCCATGCGCCTGACTCCCACTGGAGGCGTGGCCAGGATACTCAGGAACGGCAGCGCCCAGGAGCGCTCCGTCCAGGGCAGCCGGACGCCGGCCGCGAGCACCACCCAGCGCACGCCGCTGTTGCTCACCGACAGGCCCTTGCTCGATCGCCGCGGGTCGCGTGGATGCGCTTGTTCGGTGGAGAAATCGTAGTTGAAAGAAGAAACAATTTCAGTTCTGGAGGTCGTGACCGCGTTGAGTCCACCACCTCGCGCAAAGTAACCCGCTACTGACACCTATCAGACCAAAAATGGGTACAAAGAGTAGCGGCCCCGACCAGGCTGCGATATAATGCCACTCCCAAATAGCACCACTTTCGTCTAACACGTATACATCGAGACCTCTACCATCGGGATTCGGCATACTCCCCGTCCCGGCAGATCATGCCGCCTCCCATCGTCATAATCCTTTGACCGTGGGGATAATACAGGCTCGGCATCACTGCCCTGGGGGCGGATGATCCCGCCTCCAGTCGGCCCATCATCCTCGTAGGCCGAACCCATCGCGTCCACGGAGCCGCACGACCGGGCGCCGCCATGCGCGCGTACGGCTAACGTCCTCACCTGCCGGCCCGCCAAACAAAAATGGACAAGCCTCTCTACACCGTAGAGGTTGCCCACCTACCGTCTATTCTTTTGAGCGACCCACCGCGGCGGGCCGCGCTCCCGCCGCGGCGGGGCAGTGATGCTTGCAGTGCACGTCGGAGGCGCT
>DOUV01000775.1 GCA_003520455.1 Chloroflexota bacterium
ATCGACGACTATCCCAACAACCTCAACGCCTGGCTGGTCTACGGGCCCTTCGACCTCAGCGATGCCACTGCCGCCGAAGTCACCTTCCAGCGCCGGCAGCGCACCGAACGCGACTACGACTATTTCAAGTGGATGGCTTCCATCGATGGGGATCAGTACTATGGTTGGCGGAGCAGCGGGGACAGCGGCGGCTGGGTGAGCCGCAGTTTCGATCTCAGCGACGTCTATACCCTCGGCGACCTGCGCGGCCAACCGCAGGTCTGGCTCGCGTTCATCATGACGAGCAACGATTCCAACACCGACACCGGCGTCTTTGTCGATGAAGTCATCATTCGTAAACAGACCGCTGGCGTCCAGACCGGAGGCCGCGCCAGGGATCGCTCCGATGGCACCACACTCGAACCCGCGGCCGAACGCCGCCCATGATACTGCTCTTCTTCCGGCGACCTGTTACCCTTCGCAGGAGGCCAGACGATGCCCCAGCCTTTCGAGCGTCGCACCATCTCTTTCGTCGTCCGTCTCTGGCTCGAGCCGATGCCACAGCAGAGCGAGTCCCACTGGCGGGGACAGATCGAGCACGTAGGGAGCGGCGAGAAGGTCCACTTTCAAGTGCCGGCTGCGCTGCTGGCGTTTCTCGCCGAACATATCGAGCAACTGCCACCACCGCTCGCGGCCCACGGCCAGACGACACCGGAAGGGGAAGGGGGTGAGGGAAAAGCCACAATCGCATGAAGAGGAGCACACTGCCCCATCACGCAACGCTTCACCTTCCCTGCCATTCTGAGGAGCACAGCGGCGAAGAATCTGCCGTTCTCACCGCGGAGCGACACGGTGAAGAGACCGACAAAGTCACGCTCCGGCCAAGACGCCTGGATGGGAAGAGCAAGGTCCCAGAGAGGAAGTATCATGACGAACGAACTCATCACTCAAACGCACGGATCCAGAGATGGTCACAATCTCTCGCCCGGCGGCAACAGTTCGAGACGGTCAGGCCGCATCATAGCAGCGACCGGGCTGATTCTACTCCTCATTTTGTCGTTTGTGATCAGCCCTGGTACGAGCATCGGTGTAGAGACCGCAGCGGCCCAGGGTGGTCTGATCCGCTTCTTCGACGACATGGAAGCCGGAGGCGCCGGGTGGAACCCCAACGGTTTTTGGCACTTTGTTTCCAAGCCTGAAGCCATCCGCGTCGACCCCGGGATTTTCCCGCGTCTGGTCAAACTCCCGGATGCGGGCCACCTGCCCGGCGCCTACAGTGGTCAGATCGCTCTATGGTACGGGCAGGAGTGTACCGGAACCTACATCGGCTGCGACTTCAATACGATCACGCAAACCGAGAACAATGGGGGACTCTCGACCCAGGCGAACTCGAACTGGGTAGGTTCGCCCGGCATCGACCTGACCGGAGTCAGCAAAGCCTATCTGGAGTTCAAGACCTGGTGGGAGATCGAGGGCGTCGACGTGGACCGCTACGACCTGATGAAAGTCGAGGCGGTTTGGATCGACGGCGGCGCGGTGCTGGGCACCCTCAACCCGGTCAACGACGTGAACGGGGAATCGTTCCGTCCCTACAGTTCGGGCGGGCTTGGACAGATCGGCCAGTGGGTCACTGTTCGGATGGCCCTGACCCCCTACGTAGGCCGGACCCTCCACATCGTCTTCCGGTTCGACACCCGAGACACGCGCTACAACGGCTTCCGCGGCTGGCTCATCGACGACGTCAAGGTAGTCGCCACAGAACTGGCCGCGCCGCGCATCGACTCGGTCGAACCGCAGTACGCCCAGGCAGGCTCCTTTGTCACTATTCACGGTGAGAACTTCGTGAATGGAGCCACAGTGCGGATCGGCGGACAGAGCGTGTCGAAGACGGCCGCGGTCAGCACGACCGAAATCCAGGCCGAGGTACCCAGCCTCAGCCCGGGCACCTACAATGTCCAGGTCACCAACCCCGACGGCCAACAGGCGACCTACACCGATTTCCACGTTACCAATACCCCCGCGCCGGCGATCGAGAGCATCGAGCCGAACAGCGGCCCAGACGACCAGGTGACACACGTGGTGATCAGGGGGCAAAACTTCCAGAGCGGCGCCCGGGCACTGATAGCCACCATCGGGCTGGCTAACGTCACAGTGCCCAGCGCTTCGCGTCTCGAGGCGGATGTACCCAGCGGCCTGCCGGGCGGCTTCCAGAACGTGACGGTCATCAACCCCGACGGGCAGAAAGACGTCCTGCAAGGGGGGTATGCGGTCCAGGCCGTCATCGCCCCCGCCACAGCGAGTGTGGACGGCCAAACCTTTACACCCGGTCCGAATGGGCGCACCACAGTACGGGTCGGCCTGGACCGCTGGGTTTCGATCTCAGTGCCGGTGGACTGCGGCACAGATAGCCAGGGCAACAAGAAAAAGATCCTGAGCGTCACGGCCAGGCACGCCGGGCAGTCCTTCCCTCTCTCCGGCCCTCCGTACGGCGGCATCTGGAGCGGCATGATTCGAGCGCGGGGTGGACCGGTCGACATCGACGTCGCGTGCGAGGGGGGGAAAACGTCTACCCGAACCGTGATCGACGTCGTGCTGATCGATCCAAGCGGCTACGTCTACAACGCGCAGACAGGGGCGAGGATCCCGGGCGCCATGGTGGTCCTCTACTATAAAGATCCGACCCAGGGAGACGTCGTCTGGGATGCGAAGAAGTACGACCAGGTCAACCCGCAGACGACCAATGTCGAGGGGCGCTACGGCTGGGATGTACCCGCCGGTGACTACTACGTCACGGTCTCACACCCGTGTTATGTGGGTGTCACGAGCAAGGTCGTCACGATACCACCGCCCGTCACCGACCTGAACATCGGGATGCAACCCACCGGCACGTGTCGCCGGCTCGCGCTGCCGGTGCTCCTCGTCGGATCGCGGTATGCATCCACGCCGCCCCAGGTGACGCCGACCGCGACGGCCACCGGCGTCCCCGCCTCACCAACGCCAACCCCCACCGCGACGCCGTCCGGCCCCAGCGGTATCTATGGTCAGGTCACGCGGAGCGGCGCCCCGGCGGGTGGCCTGAGACTGGACCTTCGCTTCTGGAATGGGAGCGACTGGTCCACCCGCGCCACGACGACCACCGGCTCCGACGGCCGCTACCGCTTCACCGGCGTTCCAGGCCTCGCCACGGACCAGTTCTACTACGTCCGCTACAGCAACACGCCGGACAGTCCCAACCCTGGCCCCGGCTCTCTCTGGAGTTGGTCGGCCACCCGCATCGGCAGCTACGCGGCGGGTGCCACCGTCCCCGGCGGTGATTTCGACGTCGCCGATGTCCCGTTGGCGTCGCCGGCCGATGGCGCGAGTGTGACCCTACCGGCCCAATTTTGCTGGACCCGCCGAAGCGTGACCAGTGACAACTATCGTTTGATCGTCTACGACCCGGCCAGCGACAAGACGGCCTCGACCAGCTATCTGGGCTATGTCTCGTGCGTGAACGTCACGGGGCTGCCATCGGGCTGGCCATCCGGGGCGACGTACCAATGGTGGGTGGGGGTCTACCAGGGCCCCGATCCGGACGCCACGCCCTATAACTACGGGATCTCCTACGGCGACCGGGAGGTTCGGATCAACTTCTCGGCCGCCGCCGGCACCCGGCGCGACAGTGTCCTCCGTCGCCCTGGCCCCGAGGAGCAGTCGCGGGACCGGTCGGCGGAGAAGCCCTAGAGCGCCGGTCAAGTCCTCAGACTTCCGAAGTCTGG
>DOUV01001020.1 GCA_003520455.1 Chloroflexota bacterium
GAGCCCCTTGCGCAGGACCAGGACCGCGCGCGGGGTCGTCGCCGCGGGTCACGGAGTAGCGCTGGCCGTTGACCTCGCTGGTCTGCTGGCTGGAAATGGTCTGCGCCAACCCGACATCGGACGCCACTGAAACGGTGTGGGCAGTGCTGGTCGCCGACGAAGAACCATCATGATCGGCCCTGGCTCGATTGAGAGCGGTCGCACGCACATTACTGCCCAACGCGTGAAACAAGCCGCCATGCGCCGGCACGCTGAGCAACCCCGCGCGGTTGCCCGGCGTCGTGCGCGTCTCACGCGCAGTCACCGGGTTGAGACCCTCAAGCTCCGTCCCCCGCTCAAACGACCTGACAACGGATCTGCGAGTCCCTCAACCCTTGGGATGCAGGCACGAGTTGTGAGATTAGGCGGATTTGCGCTGATAGGCGCGCTTGGGTTTGGGACGCAAGGCGATGGTCTGATCCCAGCGGTCGCTCTTGAGGCGTGCCCGGAGTATGGCGAGGGCCCGCGCCTGGTGACGATTCCGCCCCGCGGGGTGCCCCCAAGCGAGATCGTCTCGTCGGGGTTGCCCTGAGGGGCATCCCGTCGCGTCGAGGTGGACGCTTCGCCCTGTGGGGCGGTCCCCGGCGTGATCGTCTCGCCTCGCCCTGCCCTGAGGGGTACCCCCGTAGGGGACAGCGCCTGCCGGCGAGTTTGAGAGGCTGCCCGATGAGGTGTTGGCAGCCACTCTCGATGGAGCCGGAGCCAATTTGGAGGCCGCGAGCACGGGAGCGGTCATAGTGCCTGCGCGCCTGGTTGTTCGTGACGGAGGTGAGGGCTTGCTGAACGGGCTCAGCCTTGGAGCAATACTTTTCGAGGTTGGCGAGCCCGCGCTTGAGCTTGCCGTTCCAGAGCGCATCGAGGGCGCGCTGGGCCCAGTGCGTGGCGAGATCGGTCTCGCCATCGATAGCGTGGGCGGCGTTCCAGAGGGACTGGCTGGCATGCTACCGGTCGACCATCTGGATGGCATCGGGGAAGTGCTCGTCGGCCAAGCGCCCAATCCAGGCGGCGCCATCACCGATCACCACGACCTCGTTGGCCTCAGTGACGCCGCGCCGAAAGGCTTCGAGCCAGAGCAAGCGGCCGAGCGTCTCGGCACAGGTCAGCGACACAACTGAGCGGTTGCGCCTGGACCGCGAGGGCCTCAGGCCGTTGCTTGCCCGGTCGAGGGGTCGTGGGATACCAGGCCCCCAGCTTGATCGCCTTCCAGCCTTCCCGGCGAACGTTGACCAAGACCCCATCCATTGCAATGGAGAGCCGCTCGGGCTTCCTCGTGGGCCGTGGCGGCCGGTGGGGTTCAGCGGCCCACGCGGCTGCCAGCTGAGATGCTTCAGCGGCGACAACCAGGGCGCCCAGTTTTGCGGTCGCAGCGCACGCTGAATTTGGACAGACAGAGACCAACCTGAGTGTGGCCAGTACCGTGGTGGCCTGCGCGAAGGCGTCTGGCGTGACCCCCAGCACGGCCACCAACTCTTCCAAGCCCGTACTCATGCCCCCGGCACAGCGCCCCATCTCCCCATCCCGCGGGGCCACCCCATGATGACACCTCTGGCAGTGGGAAGCGGCGCGGCGCCCCTCAATCGTGTCCACAATCGTCTTGGTTTGGACCGTCCGCCTCTCCCGATCCTGAGCCACGGCCCCACGCCCGCACGCCACCTCGGCTGCTGGGGAGCGCGGCCCTCGCAGGGCCCACAACCCCCTCAGCCGCTCATTCCCCAGGCTCGTGGCGCTCGGCAGCGCCACCGCTTCCAGTTCCTCAAGCCCCTGCTCTCCCGTTGTCACCATCGCGACCAACCGCTCCGCCATCGCTCTCATCTTTCCCGTCATCGCTGCCACGAACGCTTCTCCTGCCCTCGTACTTATGCTACTCTTCACCTCAGCCTCCTCCTGTCGGGTGCCAGTATTGGTTTGGCGACCTCACTGGACCCTTTCTCTCAGGTGGAGGCTACTTTTTTTCCTCACAACTCGTGACTGTACCCTCTGCTATCCTCAGGGTTGACAAAGAGAATAAAACATCATATTGTGTACAATATGACTGTATACGACAGATGGACGATCTGGGCCACTGCTGCCCATTCCGATGACGGTCGGACAACGGGCTGCTTCGTTCGACAACCGCATCTGGCACCTTTTGGGAAGGAGTGGCGGTGCGCCAGGAGCTTCGGTTCGTATTCCATCGCCAGCCCCCGGAATCACGAGAGAGCAAGATGACAGAAAAACAAGTGGTGCCGTACGGAAGCTGGGAATCCGTGATCAGTGCTGAAGTGGTGGCTGCCAGCCCGCACGGGTGGATCGGCCAACTCTACGCAGAGCGGGAGGAGCTTTACGCCCTCCGTATCTATCCAGACCAAGGTGGGCGAGGCGTTGTTGCTCGGATGCGCGATGATCGACACTTTAAGGACATCACCCCGGTTCCGTTCTACGTGCGTACCAGAGTGTATGAGTACGGGGGTAAATGTTTTGCTGTCAAAGACAGGGTCATTTACTTCTCGAACTTTCCGGACGACCGGCTTTACCGCCAGCAGCCGGGCCGTACACCTGAACCTATTACCGCCGCGGGCCCCATGCGATATGCCGGTATGGTCATTGACCACGATCGTAACAGGTTGATCTGTATTCGCGAAGACCGCAGCTCAGATGGCGAACCACGGCATACGATTGCGGCGGTACACCTGGCTGGCGACGAGTTTGGCACTGTTTTGTTTGACCAGGCTGACTTTGTAGCCTTCCCGGCACTCAGCCCAGACGGTCGCCGCCTGGCCTGGGTGGCCTGGAACCACCCGCACATGCCCTTCTACAGCAGTAGTCTCTGGGTCGCAGACGTCGACGAGGACGGCAGTCTGACAAACGTCCAGCAGATTGTGCCAGAACGGGACGAAAGTATCACCGATCCACGCTGGTCCTCTGACGGAACGTTGTACTTCTGTTCCGACCGCTCCAACTGGTGGAATCTTTACCGTTGGCGTGACAATCAGATCACCCCTGTTTGTCCGATGGAGGCGGAGCTGGGCAATCCCTTCTGGAACATCGGCCTGAATATCTACCGGTTTCTGTCGCCCTCGCGTGTCGTGGCCCTGTATAACGACCGCGGTACCTGGCACGTCGGGCTGATCGACACAGAGCGCGGGCATCTCCAGGAAATTTCCACTGAGTACACCTTTCTCCTTCGTCTGGAGGTGATCGACGCGACGGCTTACCTGGTGGCGGCTTCGCCGACCCGGCCCCGCCAACTCGTCAGGCTTGATCTAGCGAGTGGCCGAACTGAGGTGCTGGACAGCTCAGTCCATTACACGATTCCCAATCGCTACATCTCCTCTCCAGTGCACCTCGCTTACCCGACCGACCACGGCCGCACGGCCTACGGCTTCTACCATTCACCGCAAAACCCGAACTTTGAGGGACCGGAAGGGGAACTACCGCCGCTCATCGTCGAGTGCCACGGTGGGCCAACCGGGTCCACGAAACATGCATTGGATATGGGGATCCAATTCTGGACGAGCCGGGGCTTTGCCGTCCTCGCCATCAACTACGGTGGGAGTGCCGGATACGGGCGCGAGTACCGCAACCGGCTCCGCGGCCAGTGGGGGATTGTGGACGTTGCGGATGCCGTCAACGGGGCGCGCTATCTGGTCGAGCAGGGGCTCGTGGACGGCAACCGGACGATTATCCGCGGTGGTAGTGCCGGCGGCTTCACGACCTTCGCCGCCCTGGCCTTCCGCGACTTCTTCCAGGCTGGCTCGAGCCATTTTGGGATCAGCGACCTTGAGACCTGGCATCGCGAAACTCACAAGTACGAATCGCACTACTGCGAGACCCTGATCGGGCCCTATCCTGAACAGCGCCAGCGCTACCGCGACCGATCACCTGTCAACCGGGCGGATGCGATCGATGTGCCGATGATCCTGTTTCAGGGACTGGACGATAAAGTCGTGCCGCCCAACCAGTCACGGTTTATCGTCGACGCCTTGCGCCGTCGGGGCGTGCCGGTGGTGTACGTCGAATTCGAGGGCGAGGCGCACGGGTTCCGACGATTTGAGACGAACGTTCACACCTTACAGGCTGAGCTGGCGTTCTTTGGTCATGTGCTCGGATTTGTACCTGCCGGAGATGCTCCAGCTCTAAAAATCGCTTAACAGTAAGACAAGGAATGGTACTTTCACAAAAGCCGCTCACGTGTTAGTATAAAGATCGTATACAGTTATACTGTATATCGCCGATCTGCCCGAGCAATGTTTTCTACTATCCAAGGAGAGTGGTAGGGAGGGATATGAATAACCGTTTCGATGATGCGACGTTAAAGCAAATCTTGGGGCCCACTCGACGATCTGACGTCGTCTATGAGGCGATTCGAGCCGCTATCGTGCATCGCCGGATCAAGCGGGGCGAATGGTTGCGCGAGGGTGCGCTGGCCGAGGAACTCTCAGTGAGCCGGACCATGGTACGCGATGCTCTCACCCGTCTGGTGGCCGAAGGCCTGGCGGTCGAAGTGCCATACAAAGGTGTCCAGGCAGCTTCCGTGACAGTAACCGAACTGGAAGAAGTGTACACGATGCGCGCCAAACTGGAATCGTGGGCCTTTGAGCTGGCTGCTGAACGGCTGGCGGATGATGACCTGGCCGCAATGCGCGCTCTGCTCCCGTCAACGGTGCTTGATCCGACGTTGCGCACATTTGAGAAGACGCGAGAGGCCAACCGGAAATTCCACTGGATTGCCATCGAGGCGACAGGGAAACGGCACTTGATCCGATTCCTGGAACAGCTCTGGGATATGGTGCCCTCCGATTTGGTCTATCCTGAACTGACAGAGGAACAGCGCCGGGAGATCGCCGAAACGGAACTTCAGGCGCACACGCAGATTCTGGAGGCCTTGGAACAGCGGGATGGGCGGCGGGCGGGTGAACTCATCGTCCCTCACGTCCTGAACACGTTGTCAAGGGCCGCTCCTGTCCTCGAAAAAAACATGGGCTCTGAGGGAGAGGTTCTGTTGGGAATGTGACGTTCCCGAAGGAGTGGCGAGCTCGATGGTCAAGTATGTCACCCGGCGGTTATTGCTGCTGATTCCGCTTCTGCTGGCAGTCTCACTGGTAACTTTCGTCTTGATCCAGTTGGTGCCGGGTGATCCCGTTGCAGCGCAGTATGGGGTGGATCCGGAAGGGATGGACCCACGGCGCATCCAGGAGATTCGGCAGGAGTTGGGGTTGAATGATCCTTTACCGGTACAGTATGTTCGTTACCTTGGGAGGGTGCTGCATGGCGATCTGGGACGATCGATCAGCACCAAGCGCCCGGTGGGTCCCGATATCTTCCAACGGTTCCCAGCCACGATGGAACTAGCCATTGCCAGCATGATCGTGGTCGTTCTGATCTCCATCCCGTTAGGTATTATCTCGGCCCAAAAGCGTGGCTCCTGGCTGGATAATCTGGCCATGACTGCCAGCCTGTTTGGGGTTTCCATGCCCAGCTTCTGGGTCGGCGTCATGCTGATTCTCCTGTTCGCATTGAAGCTCGGCTGGCTCCCCAGTGTCGGGCGGGGCACCGGCGTCGTCGGCACTGTGAAGTCCTTGATCTTACCCGCGTTGACGCTGGGCACGGGCCTGGCCGGGCTGGTGACGCGCATCACACGCTCCAGCATGCTCGAGGTTTTGTCACAGGACTATATGCGAACAGCACATGCCAAGGGCCTGAGTTATCGAGCGGTGTTGGTCCGGCATGGCCTGCCCAACGCCCTCATCCCAGTGGTAACCGTTCTAGGGGTGCAGTTTGCAAGTCTTCTCAGCGGAGCCGTGATTGTAGAGACAATCTTCGCCTGGCCCGGCATCGGGCGCTTTGCCGTCGATGCTATCTGGCGGCGCGATTATCCTGTGATCATGGGTACGGTTCTGGTCTTTGCGACGATCTTTGTACTCGCCAACCTGGCCGTCGACATCCTCTACGTGTTTCTCGACCCCCGGATACGCTACGATGAGCGTTGACTGAGCCTTGCTCGCGACAGGGAGCAGCAAGCGCTGCCGCGACAACTGTCGTGCATTCTATCCCCAGTAGTCAAGCAAGGAGCGCAACCTGTGGAAAACAATCAATTGATCGTTGAAGTTGACGCGCGTATGGTCGCGCCTGACCATCCAGTATCCGAGTCCGAACAGCGCGTGACGGAAATTGCCAGCCTCAAGCTTGAAACCAGATCCTTGTGGGGGGATGTGTGGCGCCAAATGAGGCGCAATCGGTTTGCGATTGCTGGCATAATCATTCTCGTGATCCTCATTCTGATAGCGATCGCCGCGCCTTGGATCGCTCCCCATGATCCGTACGCGCTAGACCTGAAAGCAGCCCTCCAACCACTCAACTCGCCGGGTCACCTTCTCGGGACGGACGACCTGGGCCGGGATCTCTTGAGCCGGTTGATCTACGGTGCCCGGATTTCCCTGACGGTCGGCATTATCGTGGTGGGGATCGCGGGCAGCATCGGCGTTACCCTGGGCGCTCTCAGCGGGTACTATGGCGGTCTTGTCGACCACATCATCATGCGGGTGGTTGATGTCCTGTACGCGTTTCCGTTCCTGATACTTGCGATTGCGGCGGTGGCAGTATTGGGTCCCAGTCTCACCAACATGATGCTCGTTCTCGGTTTAGTGAGCTGGATCAGCTACGCGCGATTGGTGCGGAGTTCTGTGCTCTCGCTGCGCGAAGCCGATTTCGTTATGGCAGCCCGATCTACAGGTGCCACGGACTGGCGCATCATCTGGCAGCACATCCTACCCAATACCGTTGGGATCGTCGTCGTTCAGGCTACCTTCGGCGTAGCCGCGGCGATTCTCGCAGCAGCGGGACTCAGTTTCCTGGGTATGGGCGCGCAGCCACCGACAGCGGAGTGGGGCGCAATGCTCAACAAGGGACGAGAATTCTTGCGCGTACGGCCGGTACTATCTATCGCACCTGGACTGATGATCATGATCACGGTGCTTGCGATCAACTTCGTCGGCGATGCGCTCCAGGACGCTTTCGACCCGCGTATCCGCAGGTGACCCGTACTTGCCTGTTGTGTCGATATACCTATCATCGGCCGGTGCCCGCACCAGTTGTCAGGCAGCGAGGGCCGGTCGGTGGGCGGCCCGCCCTGGAGGGGATCGGAGCGCGAGGGTCTCGTCCCAGCGATGGCTCTTGAGCCGGGCGCGGAGCACGGCGACGGCGCGGGCTTCTCGGCAGTTCCACCCTGCGCGGTGCCCCCAAGCGAGATCGTCTCATCGGGGTTGCCCTGTCGGGAAACCCGTAGCGTCGAGGTGGACGCGTCGCCCTGAGGGGCGGTCTGGCGCGCCTGTCTCGCTTCGCCCTGCCCTGAGGGGTACCCCCAAGCGAGTACACCTCGCTTGGGCTCCCCCCGCAGGGGGTGAGGGGCGGTCCCCGGCGAGACCGTCTCGCCTGGGCGTACCCCGTGGGGTAGGGCGTACCCCGCAGGGGAGGGAAGCCTCCCAGGGCTCCCCCGTAGGGGGCAGCGCCTGCCGGCCAACTTGAGGCGCTAGCCGATCACATGCTTGCGGCCGCTTTCGATCGAGCCGGAGCCAATCTGGAGGCCGGCCGCGCGGTAGCGGTCGGAGTGCATCCGGTCCTGGTTGTTCGTGAAGTCGGTGATGGTTTTCTGCACCGGCTCGCCGCTGGTGGCATGCTTGTCGAGATTGGCGACCACGGTGGCGAGCTTGCCCGCCCAGAGGGCCTCCAGCGCGCGCTCGTCCCAGCGGATAGCGAGGGCAGCACCCGCAGAGATGGCATGAGCGACCGCCGAGAGGGACTGACTGGCATGCTACCAGTCGACGATCTGGGTGGCGCCGGGAAAGTGTTCCTCGGCCAGGCGCCAAATCCACTCGACCCCATCGCCGAGGACGACCACCGCGTGGGCGTGCGTCACCCCGCGGCGCTCGGCCGTGCTTCCTGTTCCAGGGCGCTGAGCGTCGGACCCGCGGTGCTCAGCCACTCGCCTCACCGCTCCGCCACCGCCCGCATCTTCGCTGCCATCTCGTTCACGAACCCTTCCCCCACCGCCGCACTTATGCTCCGATTCATCCCAGCCTCCTCTTGTCGGGCTTCCAGTGGTTTGGTTTGGCGACCTCACGGTACCGCCTCTTCCAGGTGGAGGCTATTTTGTTCCCCTGGCAACTCGTGCGTACACCCGTCATCGGCAAGAGGGCATCGGCGCGTGTTCCACCCCCATCGGCCAAATGCGCACAGTACCGGTGAGACTCCTCGTTCGTCGCCTCTCTCAAGCAGGATTTCGCACCTCTGACGACAGTGCAAGGGCACCACAATCTCGTCCACGCGGCCGAAGTGGGATATCCGTCATCATATCGGTCCAGGCTATGCATGGGACGCGAGCACGACGATCGGGATTAGAGGCCTTCTCTTGGAGCGTCTTCAATTTCCACAAGCCTCTTGACAGGGACAATCTTCTGTGTTAGGGTAGCATTACTGTATTGTATACAATCTATTTGTATTCGGTATGCTGTACACTGAGGATCGCTGAGAAGGCGATAGCGATCCAGAGAAAGGGGGTGAGAAGCACCAACCGTGTTCCGGAAGGGCCGTGGCGACGATTGGCGATCGCCAGGAACGGGAATCGCTGGGCCCCAAGGGGTGATGAAACCCCACCCAGCCGCTCACTCTGGAGGGGGAGAGCCATGAAGCCGAAAAGCTTGATCTCAGTTGGTCTATCTGTGATTGTCCTGCTGCTCGCCGCCTGTGCCCAACAGGCGGCTCCACCCCAGCCTGCCGCGAAGATCGTCACTCAGGTTGTCGAGAAAGAAGTCACGACGGTGGTTGAGGTCCAGAAAGAGGTGACGACTGTTGTCGAAGTCGTAGCCACGCCTGACCGATCGACCGATCCCAGGTTTGGCGGCACATTCAAACCGGCGGCCAGAGCGCTCGTGCAGTTCGATCAGGCGTTGTCCAGCGACGGTCCGTCCTTTGAGGCCATGTCGCTCATCCATGGGTATCTCTATCGGATGCAAGACTTTGGTGATCCTATTCCTGACATCGCCGAATCGTGGGAATGGAAGAATGACACGACTTTGGTCTTTCATCTGCGCCATGGTGTGATGTTCCAGGATGGGAACGAGGTCTTCCCGGAGGGTCAGGGGCGCGAGGTCACGGCGGACGACGTGGTGTATAGCATGGAACGGTGGGCGACCCTGCCGGGCAGCAAGATTACCTCAGATGTCAAAGACGTCTACGACTCGATTGAGGCCGTCGACAAATATACGGTCCAATTCAACCTGAAGAAGCCCTCTGGAGGGCTCTTTGATCAGGTCAATGGCCTCTCAAATTTGGCTATTATCCCCCACGAGGCCGTGGAGCACTACGGCGATGATTTTGGCAAACACCCGGTTGGGTCGGGGCCGTTTGAATTCGTAGAGTACGTTCCGGACGACCACCTACTGGTGAAGCGCAATGAGGATTACTGGCTCCAGTGTTTCCTGGACGAGATTTATCTCCAGATCATTCCTGACGATACCGTAGCCCTGGTAGCGCTGGAGGCGGGCGATGTCGACTTCGTGTCAAACGTTCCTGGTGCTGAGGTGGATCGCATCGCGACAGACAAGCGCTTCAACATCTACTACCGGCCCTCCAAGACGCCCCGCATGATTATGTTCCCATCAGGCGTTCAAGACTTCCAGGATAAGCGCTTCCGCCAAGCCATTGCCGTGGCTATTGACAGCCAGGCCAACGGCCCGGCCGTCTACGGAGCCGTGGCTGAGCCCGGTTGCGGGAATCTGTCGAAAGGTCTCCCTGGGCACGTTGCCGACCTGTGCGAGAAGTATTTCCCGTATGATCTTGAGCAGGCCAAAGCGCTCTTCGCCGAGTTAGGGTGGACCGACTCGAACAGCGACGGCGTCCTGGACAAAGACGGCAAGCCGATGGAACCGATCAAAGTCAACACGTTCAATATCGCCGGCTTGGACAAGGTACTCGAGATCGTCGTGACCCAACTGAAGGCTGTCGGCGTTCCGGCTGAACCCGAACTGGTCGAATTTGGCACTTGGTCCGACATGTATATCAGCGGCGCGGAAGACAGCCAGACGAACGAGCGGCGGCTCATGCTGTGGGCCGGTTGTGGTGGTCCCGGCGGCCTGCAATTGTGTTGGGCGAAAGACGCCTCTTTCGGCAAGGTGCTGGGATACAATGACTCGAAAGTGTTCGACTTGGTGGCACAGGCCAACGAGACCGTCGATACCGACAAGCGGGATGGCATTCTGCAACAGGCCGAGGAGAAGCTCTTTGGCGACTACTGGGTGATCAATGCCACCGGTCCGGTCGGCGCCCTGATGGCATCGCGGAAATACGTGAAGGATTACGGCAGCCGTTATCACTTTGACAACGTCTGCACCCTTAATAACAACGTGTGGTTGGATAAGCAGAAGTAAAGGCCGTCGGTCCCCGCGGCGGTGGGGCTCTACCCCACCGCCGCGGGGTTGAATGTCGACCGCGCGGTCGACGGAGTTCGCATGGTCCAGCGAGAATACGGAGTGATGAGGAAGACAGACAATGTTATCCGTGTCCGGTGTGACAGTCCGCAAGGAGGCCAGTTGTGGGTGACGAGCAACAACATGAGGTAGCCCGGTCTATCGTGGACCGCTTCACGCAGCGGACACAAGGGTCTCGCGGGGCTGACGATCGCGCCAAACAGGTGCTCCCCGGAGGGGACACTCGCAGTGCTACCTACTACCCACCCTACCCGGCGTACATGGAGCGCGGTGACGGCTGCCGCGTCTATGACTATGACGAGAACGAATATATTGATTTTCTCAACAACTACACCTCACTGATTCATGGCCATGGCCACCCAGGGACCGTCAGCGCCGTCCGCGAGCAGGTGGCGCGCGGCACAGTACTGGGCTCCGCGTCTCACGTTACGCTGCGGCATGCCGAGATGCTCTGCGACCGGATTCCCAGCTTGGACGCGGTGCGCTACTGCAACTCCGGCACTGAAGCGACCTTGATGGCAATCCGCGCCGCGCGTGCCTTCTCGGAGAAGGATGTGATCGTCAAGATGGACGGCGGGTATCACGGGGCACACGACAGCGTCCAGGTGAATATCCAACCCGACCTTGAGAGTATGGGGCTGCCGCAGCCTCGCCGGGCATCGCGAGGCGTGCCAGCCTCGGTGCTCGCCGATGTGCTCGTCGTACCTTTCAACGACCTGGTTGCTCTGGAGCATGTGCTGCAAGAGCACGCGCGCGAGATTGCGGCCATCATCCTGGAACCTGTCCTGGGATCGGGTGGGGGTGTCGATCCTCAGCCGGGTTTCTTGCAGGGCGCCAGGGCGCTGGCCGATCGCTTCGGGGTTCTGCTGATCTTTGATGAAGTCCTGACTTTTCGACTGGATGTCGGCGGCGCTCAGTCGATCTACGGCGTCACTCCAGACCTGACCGCGCTTGGGAAAATCATTGGCGGCGGACTTCCCGTTGGGGCCTTCGGTGGGCGTCAGGACATCATGGCTTCCTTTGACCCTATGCATCCGAAAACGATCAGCCATTCGGGGACGTTCAACGGCAACAACCTCACGATGGCCGCTGGCTTGGCGACGATGGCGGACTATGATGCCGGGGAAGTCGCCCGGATCAATGAACTCGGGCAGCGGCTCAAGCAGGGGATCAACGAGGCGTTCCAGTCAGCGGGCGTCGTGGCGCACGCGTCGGGGATGGGATCTCTCGTGAATATCCACTGGCAAAAGAACGAGGTCAAGACATCGCGCGAGGCGGTGGCTGCCAAGATGGCGGCCAAGGCCGTGCCCCGTTTGGTGCATCTGGAACTGATGAACCAGGGGATCTTCTGTGCCTCCCGGCTGCAGTTCGCGATTTCGACACCGATGACGGAGCGCGAGGTCGACCAGGCGGCACAGGCTTTCCAGGCGGCACTCTCGGCGGTCAGGCCCTATATGGCGGAGCAGACCCCGCACTTGGTAGCCACGAGTGAGTAAGGGGCTCTCTGCGTTGGGCCCACCGGCAGAGATGAAGCGCTGGTGCTACAGGGATCTTCTCAGGAGGAGAGAGGGCTATGAAGCTTCGATGGCAGGCCTGGTATGGTGATCACGAGATCGACCTGGACTTCCCAGTAGAGTGGCAGGTGGAACGCGTCGGCATGGTGGACGCGCCCGCGGCGGACCTGGAAACGCTGGCGCAGAGTCTTAGCAACCCTATCGGAGCACCCAGCCTGCGGGAGCTTGCTGGAACGAGCAAGCGGGCTGTCATTGTGGTTGAAGACATTACCCGCCCCTCGCAGATGTCGATGATTATTCCTCTGATCCTCGCCGAACTGGAAGCCGGGGGAATCGGGCCCGAAGCGACCACTTTTGTCATCGGACTCGGAGCGCACACTCCGATGCGGCGCTCGGAACTGATCATGAAATTGGGCGAATCGATCGTGCGCAACTATGCCATCTTTCAGAACCAGCCGCATGAGAATCGAGAATATCTTGGCAAGACCCGGCGAGGAACGCCGATTTACATCAATCGCTTCTATCTCCAGGCCGACCTGCGCATCAGTGTCGGGAGCATTGTGCCCCACGGGCTTGCCGGGTTTGCTGGTGGTGTGAAGACCGTGGCGGTAGGCATGGCAGGGATCGAAACCTTGCATGCCAACCACGCCCGAACGCGGACGGCGCCCGGTCCGATGGCCGGCCGCATCGTCGGCAACGATTGCCGCGACGATCTGGAAGAGATCGGTCGGGTGGTCGGGTTGCAGTTCATCGTCAACACGGTGGTAAACTCCCTGCGCGAGTTTGTGGCGCTTTTTGCTGGCGATCCGATTGAGGCTCACCGTGCCGGCGTCCGCTTTGCCCGGCACGTATACGCGACCCAGCTGCCCCCACTGGCAGATATTGCCGTCTTCAATGCCTACCCCAAAGACAGTGACCTGGTGCAATTGGTCAATTCGATGAACGCCGTCGGGCGTGACTTGCGAAGGGCCATCAAGCCGGACGGCTCGGCCGTTTTGATGACCGCCTGTAGCCACGGTGCCGGGATTCACTACCTATCCAGTGTGGGCATGCGAGGGTACGGGCCAGTCAGCCGCGAGAAGCTGGGTATCAGGGAGCGCGGGTTGATCATCTTCTCGCCCAACCTCTCTCGCTCAGATATCAGCAACTACCCTGCGGACACCTGCCTCTATAACGAGTGGCCGGAGGTGATCGGGGAGTTACAACGCCGTCACGGAGACCGCGCAACCGTCTCTGTCTTTCCGAATGCGGCGCTGCAACTCCCCGATTCTATCGCTACCCTGGATGCGCAAGCCAGCGGCGCAGAAGCGTTCTGAGTCGGACATGTGCGCCCGACCCACCAGAGGCGCCGGGCACTGACCGGCGCCCGAAAGGGAATGATGATGCCAAGCAGCAACGCGCGCCGGACATTGGAACCGGAGGATTTGCTTCGCCTTCGCTTTCTCCAGGACGCGAAGCTCTCCCCCGACGGCACGTGGATCGCCTACAGTGTCTCACAGGTCGATCCGGAAGCGGACGAGGAACGTATCGCGATCTGGCTGCTGTCGCCAGCGACGGGCGCGTTGCGTCAGTTGACGCCCGGGAATGGCAATGGCAGCAATATTGCCTGGTCGCCGGATGGACGCCAGATCGCTTTCTTTTCTACCGAAAGCGGTACGAAGCAACTGTACCTCATTCCCGTGGAGGGGGGCGCCGCCCGCAGACTCACTGATTTGCCTCAGGGGGTGGGGCGGGGGCCGGCCTGGTCTCCCGACGGTCAGACCATCGCCTTCTCCGCCCGGGCGACGGCCGAGCCCGTTTTCCCTACTCGTCCATACCGGGTGACACGCCATATCTACCGGCTTGATGGTCTCGGCTATCTCGATCAGGGGGTGCATGATCTGTTTATCGTGCCAGCATCTGGCGGGGAACCCCGTAACCTCACCCGGGATCGAAACCACAACTGCCGTTATGTGGCCCCGGTCTGGTCTCCAGACAGCCGGGAGATCCTCTTTACTGCCACGTTCTTCCCCGATTCCTACCGCTTCTTTCCCGCCCTGCGCGCGGTAACCCTCGATGGCACGCTGCGCGATGTGGTCAAGGAGTGGGGCTATGGGCATAGCGCGGGCTATACACCCGATGGTCGCCGGATCGTCTTTGTCGGGAACCGGCAGGGTGTGCCTTTTGGGGCGCAGAACCACCTCTGGGTGATTGATCGGCAGGGAGGAGAACCGGAGTGTCGCACTACGGGCCTGCGGTACAACGTTCACGGGGCGCTGCAGGGCGACATGCCGATCGTGGCCCGCGACCAACCAGGGTTCGAGATAAGTCGGGACGGGCAGAATGCGTATGTCCGCGTCCAGGACGGCGGGACCCTCCAGATCTACCGGGTGGCGCTTACCGGCGCCATCTCCTACGAGCCGGTGGTGGCGGGCCAACGGGCCTGCTACCCGCTTGGCTTACACGACGACCGCGTACTCTTTTCGGCCAATAGCCTCAACGCCCCCGTTGACCTGTTTATGGCGGACGTGCATGGTGGCAACGAACGCCAACTCACGTGCCTCAATGCCGAGGTTCTGGCCGAGCTTAGCCTCCCTCAGATCGAGCCGCTCGTCTTCACAAGCAGCGACGGCACGTCGGTGGAAGGTTGGTTGATGAAACCTCCCGTCGGTCGGCCTCCCTATCCTACCATCCTGTATATCCACGGCGGCCCGCACCACGGATACGGCAACACCTTTTCCTGTGACTTCCAGATGCTGGCCGGGTCCGGCTACGCCGTGCTCCTCATCAACTACCGGGGCTCCACCGGCTACGGCGATGCCTTCAGCACCATGATAGACGGCCGTCTCGGCGAGATCGAATATGCCGACCTGATGGCCGGCGTGGATCACGCGATTGACCGCGGACTGGCAGACCCGGACCGCCTGGGCGTCTGCGGCCTGTCGTATGGGGGCTTCCTCACCTGCTGGATCGTGGGCCATACCGAACGCTTCAAGGCGGCGGTGCCCGAGAATCCTGTTACGAACCGGCAAAGCTGGTACGGCGCGAGCGATATGGCCCTCAGCCACCTGGAATCAGTGGGTGGCCATCCGCACGAGGTACCGGAGGCCTACTGGCGCTGCTCCCCCGTCAGTTACGCCCATCGCTGTACCACCCCGACGTTGTTGATTCAGGGCGAACACGATCTGCGCTGCCCACCGGAGCAGTCGGAGCAGTTCTACACGGTGCTCAAAGCGAATGGCTGCGTGGTCGA
Source organism: Chloroflexota bacterium (assembly GCA_003520455.1). The sequence goes on from DOUV01001020.1 coordinate 15,249, forward strand.
GATGCTCCGTTTGCCGGAGAGTCCTCACATGGGCTCTGTCAGCGGCCCACTCCCTATCCGCCGGGCGCAAAACGAGGCCTTGCTTGACTGGATGAATCGCCACGTATAAAGGGGCTCGCAATGGATCGATTTGATGTCTTGATCAAAGACGCCACGATTGTCGACGGGAGCGGCGGCCCGGCCTATCGTGGCAGCCTCGGGGTGCGTGGTGAGCGGGTGACGGCGATTGGCGCAGTCAGCGGCATCGCTGGTACTGTGATCGACGGGGCCGAACTGGTCGTGAGCCCCGGTTTCATCGACCCGCACTCGCACGGCGACGTGAGTATCCTCAAGTACCCTCTGGCTGAAAGCAAGATCATGCAGGGGATCACCACCTTCGTCGGCGGCAACTGCGGCATGTCGCTTGCCCCGGTGCGCGGTCGCGCGGCCCACGAGTATGTGACCCGCTGGTTTGATGTCGATATCACCTGGGAGACATTTGGCGGATTTCTTGACACTGTGCAGGCGACCGGGACGTCCGTCAACGTCGTCCCCCTGGTCGGCCACAATGCGATCCGCACCACCGTATTGGGCACCGATTTCAAGCGCAGGGCGACCGACTCCGAGATCACGCGAATGCAGGCGCATGTCCATGAGGCCATGCAGAGCGGCGCCTTCGGTTTCACCACCGGGCTGGACGCCAGCCCGGGCGAGTACGCCGACCTGACGGAGATCGTGCCCCTCGCCGAGGTGGCCGGGCAGGCGGACGGTCTGTACGCCACGCATGTCAGGCACAATCAGACGCAGTGGCCGGCTGATAGCCAGGAAGAGTATGCCTACGGCTTATTCCATGGTCCCATCGAGGACGTGTGGGTTGGTCGATATCGAGGTTACCAGGAAGCCATTGAGGTCGGCCGGCGGGCCCGCTTGCCCGTTCAGATCTCCCATCTGGCCTACGCCTACGTGATCCCGCAGCCCCACCCCGATTTCCTGGCAGCCGCTGTCGCCAGAGCCACCGTCGCCGAGTTTGTGGATCGGCCGCGCCGAGAAGGGCTGCGAGTGACCTTTGATACCATCTTCTCTCCTTCCGGCATTGCCAGCCCGGCGCCACTTGTGACCGCCTTCAAACAAGCGCTCGCCCACTATGGCAAAGCAGTGCTGGTGGAGAAGCTCAGGAGCCCCGAATTCCGCCAGGAACTCAAAGATGCGTACGACAGCGGGAAGCTGAAGTTGGGAATGTTGCATCCGAAAGCCGATCCATTCTGGGCCGACTGTTTTGAACTGCTCGTCTTCCGCAATCAGGCTCGGCAAGGGAAGACGGTGGCGGTGTTGTTGGCTGAGATCGGCGGCCACCCGGTCGACCTGCTGGCGGACCTGATCCTGGAGGACCCGGACGCGGTGTGGGCGCAGACCAGGGACAAGAAACGAACTCCTCCTGGCCTGGCGGCGTTCCTGGAACACCCCCTCTGCATGCCCTGCACCGACGCGTTCATCCACCCCGCGGCGCCCCCCGCCGGTGATCCTACGCCGCCGCCCATCGCCTACGGCAACTATGCTGCCTATCTCGATACCTACGTCAAGCAGCAAGCCGTTCTCAGTCTGGAGGAAGCGATTCATCGGGCGACCGGGCTAGTGGCCGAGACATTCGGATTGAAAGATCGGGGCATTCTGCAGCCGGGAGCCTATGCCGACATCGTCATCTTGGATCTGGAAACGATCGGGATGCGCGGCGACGCCCTGCATCCCGATCAGCCGCCGGAGGGCATCGACACGGTCCTGGTGAACGGTCAGGTGGTGTACCGGAACAAAGCACACACGGGTGCTCAACCGGGCAAAGTGTTACGCAAGCAATGAAGTCAGATCGCAAGGAAGCCAACGCTATGGATTTGAAGCGAATGGCCGCCGGCATCCCCGACTATGATCGCTACCTGACCGTCGACGAGCAGTACGCCTCGACGAGGCAGTTGGTCGCGGACTATTCCAGTCTGGTAACGGTGCAGACGATCGGCCGAACCAGGCGCGGCGACCCGCTCGAGTTGATCAGTCTCGGCGACGGTCAAGCGAATGCGCTCGTTCTGGGCGGGCCCCATCCCAATGAACCGATCGGCTGCATGTCAATCGAATTTCTGACCCGCCATCTGTGTCAGAACCAGGAGCTTCGCGAGGAACTGGGCTATCGTTGGCATTTCATCAAGAGCCTGGACGTGGCCAGCATGCGCCTGAACGAGGGCTGGTTCGGCGGGCCGTTCACGCCGCTGACATACTACCGCAACTTCTACCGCCCGCTGATGCAGGAACAGCCGGAGATGCTCTTCCCCATCGAATACAAGACCCTGACGTTCAACCGGCCGTTGCCCGAAACCCGCGCCCTTCAGGGTGCGATCGACACCCTGCAACCGGCGCTGATGCTCTCGTTGCACAACGCCGAATTGGGCGGTGTCTACTACTATATGAGCCGCCTCTGCCCCCCATTGCTACCTGTGTTTACCGAGCTTCCCGCCTGGTTTGATCTCTCACTGGATTGGGGCGAGTCGGACCAGGCCGGCTATATCGAGCGCTACGCGCCGGCGATCTACCGCGCCGTCACCGTCAAGGATACCTACGACTATCTGGCGGCAACCGGCACGCAGGACCCAGCCAGCAAGATCACATGGGGTGGTACCAGTAACGAGTACGCCGAAGCGAACTACGGTACGTTCACGCTGCTGACCGAAGTGCCCTACTGGATCGAAGCGCGGATCAGCGATCAGACACCCACCGATATCAGCCGCCGCCAGGTCTTCCTGGCGATGGTGGACCAGCAGGAAGCCTTCTTCACCTGGCTGAGTGCGCACTTCGAGGGCGTCAAAGGCGATTTGCGGCTCGACACGCCGTTTTTCCGCGCCGTGTCCGACCGCGTGACCTTCTACCTCGGCCGACTTCCGTCCCAACGCCCCTGGGCCGAGGAGGCGCCTGAGCTTGAAATGCCGGCCACGACCGCGGAACGGTTCAAGGTGCGCTACTGGAAGGAGCACGAGAATCAGCGATTGAGGGGCATGTTTGTGCGGATGATTGAGGCCGAGCAAGAGGCCGGGAATCGCTCGGCCGCCTTGGAAAGCGCCCGAGCGCGCGTGGCCGCCAGTCTGCAAGAAGTAGGGCTGGCACTGGAACGCGAACTCAGCTATCGGCGCATCCCGATCCGGAGCGCCGTGGGCATGCAGGTCTGCGCGGGGCTGGCAGCGGCCGCCACCCTTCGGGACGAATCCATCGAAGCCTGCTAATGCCATCACAACAGAAAGTCGCCGCCGTTTGCCGGTCCAGTGTCCAGGGCGCCGGAGGTGACATCAACACGACCGGCTGCGTCATGGCATCGCGCCTGATTGACAGTCAAACTCGGGCGCACCTTTCCCTTCGGCGCATTGTCCACACATGGTGGCCGCTGACGGCGAGCTGGATGATGATGACCATCGAAGGGCCGCTTATCGTGGCTATGGTGGCCCGTCTGCCCGCTTCGGCGATCAACCTGGCGGCGTTGGGGGGCATTGTCAGGGCCCTGACCTTTGCCATCGAGTCTCCTATCCTGATGCTGCTCAGCGCCTCGGCTGCCCTCAGTAAGGACTGGGACGCCTATCGCCGGCTGCGCACGTATACCGTGTGGGGGATCCTGATCCTCACCGCGGTCCATGCCATCATCGCCTTCACGCCCGTCTACTACCTGGTCACGCGAGGGTTGATTGGTGCCCCCGCCGAGATCATCGAACCAGGACGGATCGGTATGATGATCACCGTACCGTACCTGGCCGCCGTCGCCTACCGCCGCTTTAACCAAGGCGTTCTGATTCGGTTTGGCCATTCACGCGCGGTTGCCGCCGGCACAGGACTGCGGCTGGTCACAGTCCTCGCCATTATGGCTGGCGGTCTCCTTCTCCACTCCGCTTCCGGTGTGATCGTCGCGGCGTTGACGATGACCGTGGGGGTTACGGTCGAGGCAAGCTATATAGAACGTCGTGTTCGGCCGGTCCTGCGGACGCAGGTCAAGGGCGCAGCCGTGCTGGCACCAGACCTGACGGTACAACGCTTTCTGAAGTTCTATATCCCGCTGGCCATGACGAGCGTCGCCATGTACTTGATGCAACCAGTCGTGAGTGCCGCCCTGAGCCGGATGCCCGACGCGCTCATCTCGCTGGCCGTCTGGCCGCCCGTGATGGGGATCGCCATGCTGCTGGCGAGCGGTGGCATGGCCATGGTCGAGGTTGTCGTCACGCTGCTCGATCAGCCGCGGACCTTTGCCAGCCTTCGTCGCTTCACGGTGTTGCTGATGGGAGTGACGGCCTTGTTGGCCGTGGCGCTTGCAGCCACGCCACTGGGTGCCTTCTGGTTCGGGCGCGTGTCGGCACTGCGTGAACCGATCCTTGATGTCGCCCGCCACGCCTTCTGGGTGGCCCTGCTCTATCCTATCGCGCTGGTGATTCAGGGTCTCTATCAAGGGGTCCTGACACACGCGCACCACACCCGACGGATCACAGAAGCGGTGTTCCTCAACCTGCTGGTTTCGCTCACGATTCTTTCCCTAGGGGTGGTCTCGGGTCGGCTGACGGGCATTTACGTTGGTGTTGGGGCCACAGTCGTGGCCACCGTAGTCCAGGGCATCTGGCTACGACTGCGCAGCCGGCCCGTCTTGCGGAGAGAGACTTCAACACTGAGCCCGCCGCTTCTCGACGAACCGGCTTGATGGTGGGGAACCCCCATCAGGCGGCATATCCCTGAACGCTGCTCCTTGGGAGGGGTGTGGACCGAAAAGGAGGATGCTATGGAGACACAGGAACAACAGATTGCCCTCGTTGGGGGACGTCTCATTGACGGGACTGGGCGGGCGCCCATCGAGGATGCGGTGGTGGTTGTCCGCGGTTCGAAGATTCAACAGGTTGGCCCCAGAGCCGTGGCGCGCATCCCGGCCGGCGGCAAGACCATCGACGTGACCGGCAAGACGGTGATGCCGGGCTTGATCGAGTGCCACGCCCACCTCTCGACTGTCACGGTGGATGTGAAAAAACGGTTGCTGACGCATAAGACGGTGAAAACCTTTCAAACGGCGGAGGTCATGCGGCGCGTCTTACACGCGGGATTCACGACCGTTCGTGATGCTGGGGGCCTGGATGTTGGCTTTCGCCAGGCAGTCGAGATGGGCCTGGTCAAGGGACCGCGGCTGGTCGTCGCCGGCGCGATGCGGCAGACCGGCGGACATTTCGACAAATACTATCCCGCTGGCATCGAGATCAGCATTTGGAGCTTCCCGCTGAGCGACGGTGTGCCCGCCGCGCAACAGGCCGCGCGCCAGATCCTGCGTCAGGATTTCGATTTCATCAAGGTCTGCACCACGGGAGGCATTGTCTCTCCCACCGACCATCCCAACTATACGGAGTGGACAATGGACGAGCTGAACGCCATCGTGTACGAGGCGTCAGCCCGCGGCAAAGCGGTCATGGCACACGCCCAGGGCACGCAGGGCATCAAAAATGCCATCCGCGCCGGCGTCTGGTCGGTCGAGCACGGCAGTATGCTGGACGAAGAGGCCGTACAGATGATGGTCGACAGTGGAACGTATCTGGTTCCCACCCTGTTTGCCGTCGAGTATCTGGCGGACCATGGTGAGGAGATGGGCCTCGCGCCGGTGGAACTGGCGAAGATTGGCTTGATTTACGACCGCCGGATTGAGAACTTCCAGCAAGCAGTCGCGGCCGGTGTCAAAATCGCGACCGGGAGTGATATTCTCGATGGGGCAGCTCACGGGCGTAACGCCGAGGAACTGGCCCTGATGGTACGCTACGGGTTGAGCCCGATGGAGGCGATTGTGGCTGCCACCCGCACGGCTGCTGAGGTGTGCCGGATCGCAGACAGGGTCGGGGTTCTGGAGCCGGGGAAACTGGCGGACCTGCTGGTGGTGGATGGTAACCCGCTGGCCGATATCGCTATCTTACACGATCAGTCGCGGCTTTTGATGGTGATGAAGGAAGGGCAGCGCTACGTCGACAGGCTTGGAGAGCGCCACACGCACGCCAGGGGAGAACGAGCATGAGCACGCTCGGAGCGGTGACAGGCACATGGCCGGTGCGGGGGGAGGGCGCGCCGCCGTGGGCGGAACAGGCGCGGCGCAATCTGGATGCGGCGATGGCCGGGCTGCTGGCGGGGAATGACACCGCCGAAGAGTCGTCGGTCAAAAACGCCATCATCCGGCTGGAGGTGCCTGAGTCCGGTTTCGTCTACGAGAAGGGCGTCGGCCGGGCGAATGCGGACTCGGCTGCCCCTATGACTCCGGACCATCAGTATCACTTGGCGAGTGTCACGAAGACGATGACAGCCGTACTGGTGCTGCAGTTGTGGGAGGAGGGAGCCCTAGGCGCCAAAGGGTTGGAGACCCCCCTGGCCGAGTTTGACCTGTTCGACGACGAGATCATCGCCCGCCTGCACGTGATGGATGGGCTCAGCTATGGCCGAAAGATTACCGTTCGCCAACTGCTGACCCACACGAGCGGCATCAAAGACGCCGCCATCGACGACGCGACCGGTACTGCCGCCGACTTCGGGGGACCGGCGCCGGGGTCGTACGTGGCCCGGTTGCGCGCCGATCTCGAAGCGCACCTGGCCTGTCTGAACGATCCAGACTGTGATCCCACACCCCTTATGACCTGCAAGAACTGGATGATGTGGGACCCGCGCTGCCCCGATGACCGCGAAGCCGGCGTGATCAACTGGTTTCTGGCCAGCGGCACCGCAGCCAGCCCGCTCTCGAGGCCCGGCGAGGCGTTCCACTACAGTGATACCGGATACGTGATTCTTGGCCTGTTGGCGGAGCAGTTGTCCGGCCTGGACCTCCACGCGCAGTGGCGCCGACGGATCTTCGACCCGCTCGGGATGGCGAAGAGCTACCTGGCCTATGCGACAGACCCGGATCCCGGCCCGTGGGTCCACGCTGTGTCCGATTACTACCTGGGTGACGTCCCCGGCGTCACCAGCCGTCTCAACCTCTCGTTTGATCGCGGTGGGGGCGGGGTTGTCTCCACCGTTCGCGATATGAATAGATTCTTGCGGGCGCTGGTGAATGGAGAGCTGTTCCGGCACGGTGAAACGCTCGTCAGAATGACCCAATGGCGGATGGTGCCGGGGATCAAGCCGCCACGAGCCGGCGTCGGGCTGGGCATTTTTGCTGAGGATACTGGGCAGGGCACGATCGCGGTGGGGCACTCCGGGGCCTATGGCGCCAAGATGTATTACGAACCGGAGACGGGCATTTTCTTCAACGGCACCGTGAACCAGCGGCAGGGCGTGCCATATTACTGGTGGACGGCGATGTTGAAGGCCGTCCAGGAGGCCAGACAGCTGTGACCGTTTGTAGAGGACGTCGATTCCGCTTGCGCGCGGCCGCACAGGCCTGCAGGCGAGCATGCTTGTTACAGGAGGCGGCTTGTGAGTGACAAGGTTGTCATTAGCGCGGCGCTCGCCGGCAGTGTTCCGATGAAAACCCATAACCCCGCCGTTCCCTATACACCGGAGGAGTTTGCCAGCGAGGCATACAAGGCCTGGAACGAAGGCGCGGCCGTTGTCCATATTCATGCCCGCGACCCTGAAACCGGCAAGGCGCACTGGGAGATCGAGCGCTTCCGGGATATCTCGAACGCGATCCGGCAGCGCTGCCCTGATCTCATCATCAACGTGACGACCAGTGGGCGGCCCCCACGCCCCCTGGAGGAACGGATCAATCGCATCGCGGCGCTGGCGCCCGAAATGGCCTCCTTCAACACCAACAGCATGAACCTGGCCTACGTGGACTGGAAGACGGGTAAGGTCGTTTCTGAATTTGTCTACGAGAACCCTTTTTGGTTTATGGAGCGGATGGCCAACGCCATGCGCACGTACAAAACGAAGCCCGAGTTCGAGATATTCGACTTCGGTGGGCTCTACAACGTCCTCCTCCTCCAGCGCCGCAGCCTCTTTGAAGAGCCGCTGCACTTCCAGTTCGTGTTTGGCGTTGCCGGTGGGATTCCCTATGACCTGCACAGTCTGGCGCGATTGCGCGAGTTACTCCCCGCCGGAGCGACGTGGTCGGTGTGCGGTGTCAGCAAACAGCAGTTCCAGGCTGGGATGACGGCGGCGGCCAATGGCGGGCATATTCGGGTTGGTCTGGAAGACAACATCCGTATGCCGAGCCGCGAACTGGCCCGGGGAAGCTGGGAACAGGTGCAGTGGGCCGTTCAGGTCAGCCATCTGGCGGGGCGGGAGGTGGCCAGTCCTGCGGAGGCGCGCCACATCCTGAGTATTCCGAAACGATAAGCCGGCTGATGTTCTTGCGGGGTGATTAAATCCAGAGTATGGCCTGATCACGTCATGAAAGATACGACATGAACGATTCAACCGATTTTCCGGTGCTGGAATTGACAGGCACTCCCAGGGACAGGGGCCGGGTGCATGGTGAGGTGCTGCGTGACCGTATTCACGAGATGGTCGAGCGGTGGAAGCAGGACATCGGCGACGATACCGGGATGAACCCGGATGATTTTCTATCGCAACTGGTCGGAGAGACCAGGTTCTTGCCGGCCGTCAAGCGCTGGACGCCCGACTTGCTGGAAGAGGTCGAGGGTATCGCCGAAGGGGCAAACGTGGACTTCACCGCAATCTTTGCCCGCCAGTTGAGCGATGAAGAGCCATGGTTCCGGCTCGAGAAGAAGCTGGGTCTCTCCTGGGACAGCGCCGCGCAGTGCACCGCCATCGGTGTCAATCCCCAGGGAGAACGCCCGGCCCTTGCAGCCCAAAACATGGATACGCCCGCGTACTACAACGGGTTTCAGGTGCTGCTGCACATCAAATACCCAGAGTCGCCGTTGGAAGTCTTCATGTTCACCATCGCCGGCAAAATCAATCTTGCCGGCTTGAACAACGCGCCCGTTGGTATCTGCTGCAACACGGTCCTGGCCCTCAATTATGCGAAGGATGGTCTGCCGGAAGATTTTGTCGTTCGTGGCGCCCTCGCGCGGCCCAGTCTGGCGGAGGCCCTGGCCTTTATGCATCGGATCAGGCACGCCTCTGGACAGAACTATCTCATCGGTGGGCCAGAGCGAGTCATAAGCCTGGAGTGTTCCGCCAACCAGATCGTCGAGTTCGTGCCCTATCCGGGCGCCAACCGTACCTACCATACCAATCACCCGCTGGTCAACGACGACCAGACGATCCATCAGGAGCGACTTGCTGCGATGACCAACACGCAGCGGGAGCGCTGGGGGTTCTACGCCAACAGCCATGCGCGCCTGGATACATTGCAGCGTCACCTGAACGATCCAGACGAATGTATCACTATTGACAAGATCAAAACGATTCTCAGTTCGCATGACGGACCAGTGTGCCACAACTCCGCCACGAAGATCTCCCTGGGTTGCCTGATTATGGAGTTGTCGCCCAATCCGACACTGCACCTGGCCGCCGGTCCGCCCTGCTCGACGCCGTTTACGACGTATCGATTTTGAACATCGCTGCGAGTGCCTGAGGCGCGTCCCGTGCGCCCGTACCGTACCGGTACGAACGTTGTCATTTCACAAGATCGTCAGGATACACAGATGGACACGAACACGACCAGAACCGGAGCCCGCTTCATCGCTGAGACCCTTCAAGGCTATGGCGTGACCCACGTTTTTTACGTCGATGCTATCCTGCGCAAAACGATGGTAGACCTGGAAGAACTGGGGGTTCGCCGGGTGATCACCCACTCAGAGAAAGCAGCTGCCTACATGGCGGATGGCTATGCCCGTGCCGCAGGCCGGCCAGGGGTATGCATGGCGCAGTCTGTGGGGGCGGCCAACCTGGCTGCCGGGCTACAGGATGCCTACCTGGGGCTGTCGCCGGTGATTGCGCTGACCGGCAAAAAGCCGCCCCTGTTTCAGTATCGCAATGCGTATCAGGAAGTGGACCATAATCCCCTCTTCGCGCCGGTCACCAAGTACAGTGCCGACGTGGTGACGCTGGCCCAACTCCCGTATCTCCTGCGTCAGGCGTTCCGTGAAGCCACATCCGGCGTGCCGGGACCGGTGCACCTGGATGTGATCGGACGCCATGGACGCGACCTGGAAGCTGCCGACGGCAGGCTGCCCGTCGTGATCGAAGAGCTGTTCACCCGGTATCCCGCGTACCGGGCAGAACCGGAAGCGGCCTCTGTGGCCCGTGCAGCCCAGGCGATCGCTGCCGCAAAACGACCGGTCATCGTCGCAGGGGGTGGTGTGCGGATATCGGCCGCCGCGGACGAAGTAGTGGCGCTGGCGGAGCAGACTGCCATCCCGGTGGCCACCTCGGTGAACGGCAAAGGCACGATTGCCGAAACCCACCCTCTCAGCATGGGTGTGGTGGGCTCGTATTCAGCCCGCTGTGCCAATCAGGTGGTGGCCGAGGCAGACCTGGTCATCTATATCGGCAGTAACACCGGCGACCAGGTGACGCACAACTGGACGGTGCCACCAGTGGGGACGCCCGTCGTGCAGATCGATATCGACCCGGCGGAAATCGGGCGGAGTTATGCCGGCACGATTGGAATCGTAGCGGATGCGAGGCACGCCGTGCCGCGACTGGCGGCTGCCCTCGAAGGGTATAGGGCTGATCCCGCCTGGCTACAGCGCGTCAAATTCGTGGTCGATGGCTGGCGCGCAGAGATCGCACCGCTGCGCCAATCCGGCGCTATCCCCATTCGTCCGGAACGGTTGTGCAAAGAGTTGACCGTTGCCCTTCCCGAAAACGCCATGCTGATTTCCGACACCGGCTATTCGGCGATCTGGACGGCCACGATGGTGTCCCTCACGCATCGCGAGCAGACCTTCTTGCGCGCTGCCGGATCGTTGGGCTGGGCCTTCCCGGCAGCGCTGGGGGCCAAGTGCGCGCTGCCCGACCGGCCGGTGATTTGCTTCACCGGCGATGGCGGCTTCTGGTATCACCTCAGCGAATTGGAAACGGCGCGCCGCCACCGCATCAATACCGTCACCATCGTCAACAATAATGGCGGACTGGCACAAGGCATCGACGATATTGAGCGAATGTACGGGGACAGGCCGGGCAACCCCGAGGAACTTTACCGTTTCGAACCCGTCAGCTTTGCGCAGGTTGCACAGGACATGGGCTGCCGCGGCATTCGGGTCGAACACCCGGATGAGATCGGCGGTGCCATCCGCCAGGCCCTGACGGATGAGAGACCCGTCGTCGTCGAAGTCATGACCGGCTTACAGTACCGGGCCCCGGAACCCTGGGCACCGCCCGGGTGAACGTTCTCACGAGATCCCTGTCGCCGCGCGCCATCGTTACGACTTGAAGGAGGCGGTCATGAAACTGAATTCCCTGGTCGAAGCCGGCGATCCGGAACGGCTTGCCACTGGCTTCAAATTCACGGAGGGACCTGTCTGGATGCCAGGCGGCTCTCTCGTCTTCTCCGACATTTCCGGGAACCGCATCTACCAATGGTCCCCGGAGGCAGGCGTGGCGGTCTGGCGCGACCCCAGCGACAACTCCAATGGTCTGACCCTGGATACCGAAACCCGGCTGGTTGCATGCGAACACGGCGCACGCCGGGTCTCGCGCACTGAGCCAGATGGAACCATCATCACGCTGGCTGATCGCTATCGGGGGAAGCGGCTCAACAGCCCGAACGACATCGTCGCCAAATCGGATGGCAGTCTCTACTTTACCGATCCTGTGGCGCATCACCTTCAGAAGGAAGACCTGGAACAACCGTGCAATGGTTTATATCGAATCTTGCCGGATGGTACGGTGGAACGGCTGGTTGATGATATCGTATACCCCAATGGATTGGCGTTCTCCCCCGATGAGTCAATTCTCTACGTGGTCGACTCGGAACGCGGCCTCTTGTTGGCCTATGATGTCCATGCAGACGGGACACTGACCCATGGGGGCGTTCTTGCCGAGATGGATCACCCGCAAAACGGGTTTCATTCTGCCGGCCCAGACGGGATGAAGGTGGACGTGGAGGGCAATCTGTACGTCACCGGCGCCGACGGGATCTGGGTCTTTGAGCCCGACGGCACCTACCTCGGCAACCTCGTCCCGCGGTTCGACCAGCGCCATGCTGAGCCGCCGGCAAATCTGACGTGGGGCGATGCGGATCGCAAGACACTCTACGTGACGGCGTGCTCCTCCATCTACCGCTTTCGAATGAAGATCGCGGGTGCCGCAGTGCCTCGGAGACAAGGCACATGACGTATGTTCGAGAGATCAAGGTTACACCTGTGCGCGTTCCATTAGAGCGGCCCGTTGCTGCCGCCGGAAAGGTGTTCCAGTACCGGGATTATCTGCTGGTCGAATTGACGTGTGAGGATGGAAGTGCCGGGATTGGGTTCAGTTATGTTGGGACCGGCGGTGGGCGAGCGGCCGCAAGCGCCACCAAAGAGTTGCTCCTGCCCGAGGTGATTGGGGCTGATCCGGCCGGCGTTGAGGCGATCTGGGAGAGGGTGTATCGGGCCACACTCATTCAAGGGCGAGCCGGGCTTGTGATGAATGGCCTCAGCGCGATCGACATTGCATTGTGGGATCGGAATGCAAGCGTGGCCGGCTTGCCTCTCTATCGCTTCTTGGGTGGAGGTGGCGCACAGGTTACGGTCCCTGCTTACGCGTCAGGCGGCTATTATGCCGACGGAAAGGGGCCGAAGGAGCTGGCAGAAGAAATTGCCGCGTATGCAGCGCAGGGGTTCAAGGCGGTCAAGATCAAAGCCGGTCGTCTTACGGTCAAAGAAGAGGAACGGCGGGTTCAGGCGGTCCGAGACGTGATCGGGCCGGACGGATGCCTGCTGCTCGACCTGTACAATGCCTGGACCACCTTGTCCGAAGCCATGCCCTACATCACGATGTACCGCCAGTACAATCCCTACTGGATTGAGGACCCGTTCATGCCCGATGATCTGGACAACCTGGCCCGTCTGGCAGAGCGGATCACTGAACCATTGGCGACCGGCGAGTTTCACTATACCCGTTTCAGCTTCAAACACATCATCCGTGCCGGCGTGACCATTCTTCAGCCTGAAGCGCCGCGGTGTGGCGGCATTACCGAATGGCGGCGAATCGCCGCGCTCGCTTCAGCCCAAGGCATTGCCATCAGCCCATGTTGGTTTCATCAACTTCATGTCCATCTGCTCCCCAGCATCCCAAACGGTCTGTTCGTCGAGTATTTTCCAGACAACACCATTCTGAATTTCGGTCAGCTGATCGACACCTCATGCACCATCGTCGACGGAGCGATTCAACTTCCCCGACGCCCGGGCGTTGGCTTTCGCTTTGTACCGGAGGCCGTTGCGGCGTTTCGGCTCACATAGTGGCGGGCCGCCGGCGGGCGACTCTTCAGCGAGCCGTGTCACTTGAGTGAGGATCAGACAGCAGAAGCGAGGGATGAGGGCAAGAGCGATGATTGACTTCCAAGCCCCGACGCGTAACGGGTCAGCGACCACGATTTCTACAGATCGCCTGGCAACACTGGACACGATTCAGAAACGTGTTCTCTGGCTGGCGATGTTGATGATCCATCACGCGAACCACGTCCGCTGCAACCCCGATGAAACCAAGGTCGGGGGGCATCAGGCGTCATCGGCGTCGATGGTTACCATCATGACCGCACTCTATTTCCACTTCCTGCAGACCGGCGACCGGATCTCGGTCAAGCCGCATGCCTCGCCTGTCTACCATGCCATCCAGTATCTGTTGGGACGGCTCCCGCGTCAGTACCTGACAGCGTTACGCGCCTATCGGGGGCTGCAGGCCTATCCAAGCCGCACCAAGGATGTGGATGAGGTTGATTTCTCCACCGGCTCTGTCGGTCTGGGGGCGGTGGCCCCAGCCTTTGCCGCCCTGGCCAGCCAGTATGCCCGCGATCATTTCGGCGACGTGACATCGCGCCGTTTCGTCGCGGTGCTAGGGGATGCGGAGATCGACGAGGGCAATGTGTGGGAGGCCATCCTAGATCAGGCGCTTACCGGCCTGGGCAACTTGCTGTGGATTGTGGATCTCAACCGGCAAAGCCTGGATCGCGTTGTACCCGGCATTCGCGCTGCCCAACTCAAAGCCCTGTTTGCCAAGAGTGGCTGGCAGGTGCTGGAAGCCAAGTATGGACGGAAGCTACAGGCCCTGTTTGCCCAGCCCGGCGGCTCGGCACTGCGCCGCCGTATTGATGAGATGAGCAACGAGGAATACCAGACCCTGATTCGCTTGCCCGGCGATAGATTGCGGGCACATGTGGTGACAGTTGATGGCGTCGCGCGGCCGGAGCTCATTGATGCGATTCACGGTGTGTCGGATGAGGACCTGCCGGCACTGCTTAGCAACCTGGGTGGGCACGATCTGGAGGAACTCCTCTCCGTACTGGCCAGGGTAGATGATGAGCCTAACCGGCCAACCATCCTCTTCGCCTACACCATCAAGGGGTGGGGCTTGCCTATCGCCGGCCACCCACTCAACCACTCCATGCTCCTCACTCCGGAGCAGATGGATGCGTTGCAGCAGGAACTTGGTGTATCCCCCGAAGACAAGTGGGCCGCCTTCGAGCCCGATTCGTCCGCTGGACAACTGTGCAGACAGAGGGTTAAGCACCTGTATCCGGTAAGTCGGCCAGCGCCTCACGTCGTGCAAGCAGGCGATCTGCCACGCGACCTGTCAATTCCCGTGGACGGCCGGGTGAGTACCCAGCAGACCTTTGGCCGCTTGCTCATGGCCCTCTCCCGCGAGCCGGCGCTGGCCAGACGGATCGTTACCGCCTCGCCGGATGTGTCGGTATCCACCAACCTGTCCGGGTGGATCAACAAGATGGGGGTGTATGCGTCCCAGGAACGATTGGACTATGAGCGACAAGGGAACTGGCAGCAGCGGTCATCGGGTCAGCACATCGAACTGGGCATTTCTGAGATGAACCTGTTCATGATAATTGGCATGTTTGGCCTGTCGGCCGAACTCACAGGGCAGCAGGTCATTCCCATTGGCACGGTGTATGATCCCTTTGTGTTGCGTGGGCTGGATGCATTGATTTATGGACTCTATTCGGGTTCGCGCTTTATTTTTGCCGGCACACCCTCGGGCATCACGCTGTCCCCCGAAGGCGGGGCCCATCAGTCCACGATCACCCCGTCAGTCGGGATGGAACTGCCCAACCTGAACGCCTTCGAGCCTTGCTTTGCACAAGAACTGGCCTGGATGCTGCTGGACGCGCTGCGCGGTTGTTGCGACCGGGGAAACGGGCATGCCACCTATTTGCGCCTGTCTACCAAACCGATTGACCAGAGCCTGCTCCAGCCGGCCTTGACCCGGCTCGGTGAAGCGGAGTTGCGTCGCCAGGTGCTGGCTGGTGGCTACCGGCTCGTGGATTGGCGCTGGATCGATCCCAGGGAGAGTGAGGCGTACCTCGTACATATCGCCACCACAGGGACGATGGTTCCGGAAGCGGTAGAAGCCGCCAACATCCTCCAGGAGGAGGGGATTCCCGCGAATGTGCTCAATCTCACCAGTCCACGCCGCCTGTTTGAAGCTTGGCAGCAACTCCCGTGGGGTAAGCACCCCACGTTGGAGGCGACAAGCGATGGCCCGTTTCGCTGGCTCATCCCCCCGTCGGAGCGCCACGCGCCCATCGTAACGGTATTGGACGGCGCCTCACATACCCTGGCCTGGTTGGGGAGCGTGTTCGGCACACTGGTGATCCCGCTGGGGGTAGACCACTTCGGCCAGTCCGGAACGCATACTGACCTGTACCGCCATTACAGCATCGATGCCCGGGCCATTGTCGAGGCGGCGCTGGTGGCGGTCAATCGGCACGGGCTGGAGTAGGCCCATGAGGGAGTCGATAAGTGTCATCGGTCTCGGCTTGATGGGCCGACCCGTCGCGCGCACCCTCGCTGCTTCTGGCTGGGCGGTTCAGGGCTGGAACCGCTCGCCGTTGCCGGTAGACGTGACGGAGGGCATTACTCAATGCCGCAATTTGGCCGACGCAGCGCACGCCGAGGTATGTCTGTTGATGTTGGCCGATTCGGACGCTGTTGACGAGGTGTTGGCGCGACTGGAGCCCCATCTCGTTGCAGGCCAGCTTGTGCTGGATATGGGCACCTCGGACCCGGCGCGGTCACAGGTCCATGCCAGTCGGTTGGCGGAAAAAGGTATCGGCTGGGTGGATGCGCCGGTATCCGGCGGGCCGGAAGGCGCAGCGTCCGGCACGTTGGCGATTATGGCCGGCGGCCGCCAGGATGATTTTGCGCGCGTGAAACCGATTCTGGATGTTCTTGGTGGCAATGTGGTGCATGTGGGCGATGCGGGCATGGGACACATGGTGAAAGTAATCAATCAGGTGATCGTTGGTCTGACGATCGAGGCTGTGGCCGAGGCCCTGACACTGGCCGAGCGCATGGGTCTCGATCCCCGGCTGGTGCAACAGGCGCTGAAAGGAGGTTGGGCTGATTCGAAAATCCTGCAACACCATGGTACTAGGATGATTGCGCGCGACTACCAGCCCGGCGCCCACGTGAAAACGCAACTCAAGGACTTACGCCTGGCCCAGGCTCTCGCCGATGCAGCGGGCGTCCAGTTGCCTCATCTCAACAGCACCGTCGAGTTCTATGAGGCGCTGGTGGCTCAGGGTGATGTCAAACGCGACCACACTGCCCTCCACAAACTATTGTGGTCACCACCAGGCAGGTAGCTGGTGGAGAGCGGCCTCTGAACTCCAGATTCCTTATGCTAAGTCTTGCAGGTGGAATATGCGGTCCTGCGCCGTGATCATCCTGTTCTGAGATCGAGCGCATACGAATCAAAGGAGGAGTAATGCACGAGCGAATTGGATTTATTGGTTTAGGCACCATGGGGCAAGGAATGGCCTCCAATTTGCTGAGGGCCGGCTTTCCCGTGCGGGTGTGGAACCGTACTGTGAGCCGGATGGAGCCGCTGATCGTGGCCGGGGCTGAAGGCGGGAAGAGCCCGGCCGACGTCGCCGCCCACAGCGATATCATCATTACCTGGGTCAGCGACACGGCCGATGTAGAAGCAGTCATTTTGGGCGACAACGGTGTTATTCACGGAGCCCAGGAAGGAGCACTCGTGATTGACATGAGTACTATCAGCCCGCACGCCACTCGGGAGCTTGCCGACAAGCTGGCCGGAAGGGGGATTCATATGCTGGATGCTCCGATCAGCGGCGGCAGTGAAGGTGCGGCGCGAGGCACGCTGAGTATCATGGTCGGCGGCGATGCTGCCCAGGTCGAGCGCGCCATGCCGGTATTCCAGGCCATGAGCAAAGCCATCACCCACGTTGGGGCGACGGGGGCTGGACAAACGGTCAAGCTCGTCAACTAGATTCTGGTGGTGGTCAACATGTTGGCTGTCGGTGAGGCGCTGCGTTTTGCACAGGCTGGTGGCCTCGATCTCCAAAAGACCCTGGCCGCCGTCACGCAAGGCGCCGCCGGCAGCTGGATGCTGAGCAACCGTGGCCCACAGGTGATTGTCCGCGACTGGCGACCTGGCTTTACGATCGATTTGCAGCAGAATGATTTGCGTCTGATGTTGGAGGCAGCCGATCAGATGGACATCCCAGTCCTTGCAACGGCGGTGGTCTTCAATTTGTACCGCACCTTGCAGGCGCAAGGATTGGGGGCTGAAGGAAACCACGCGCTCGTGAAGGCACTTGAGCATTTGGCCGGGACGGAGATCATAGCGGCCCCATCAGGAAGGAATCAATAGATGCTAGCAGGCGAACGGCTCGCAAACTACATAAACGGCACGTGGCATCAGTCGAGCGCAAGTGAGTATCTCGAGGTCGTCAATCCGGCCACGATGGAACTATTGGGGTGCGTGCCGCTCTCGCCACCATCCGAGGTGAACGCGGCTGCCAGTGCTGCCGCTACGGCCCTGTCAGACTGGCGTAACGTCCCGCCGGGTGAACGCATCCAATACCTGTTCAAGATGAAGCAGGTATTAGAGCGCCACTTCGAGGAAATTGCCCGCACCATTACCATGGAGTGTGGCAAGACTATTGCCGAAGCGCGCGGGGAAATGCAACGCGCGATTGAAAACGTAGAAGTTGCGTGCGGTATTCCTACATTGATGCAGGGGGATTTCCTGGAAGATATTGCCAGTGGGATTGACGAATTCATGATCCGTCAGCCCGTCGGCGTCTGCGCTGCCATCGTCCCCTTTAACTTCCCTGGCATGATCAGCTTTTGGTTCATGCCTTACGCGCTGGCCTGCGGCAACACCTTCATCGTCAACCCATCGGAAAAAGTGCCACTGACTATGCAGCTCATTTTCCGGCTGATTGATGAACACGTTGGGCTGCCGAAGGGGGTACTCAACCTGATCCATGGTGGCAAAGAGACGGTAGAAGCCATCCTCGATCATCCGCTCATTCAGGCCCTCAGTTTCGTTGGCTCGACCCCGGTGGCGCGCCACGTGTATGCGCGTGGCGCAGCGAACGGCAAGCGCGTACAGGCCCAGGGCGGGGCCAAGAACCCGACCATTATCCTGCCCGACGCCGATCTGGAGATGGCCACGCAGATCACCGCCGACTCGGCTTTTGGCTGTGCCGGACAGCGCTGCCTGGCCACCTCAGTTGTGGTCACAGTGGGCGAGGCCAACCGTACCTTTTCAGAGGCGCTTGCCGATGCTGCCGCCGGCCGGGTGGTGGGATACGGCCTTGAGGAAGGGGTGCAGATGGGCACAGTGATCAGTCATGGCAGCCGGCAGCGGATCGAGGCCTTGATCCAGCAGGGGGCGGATGAAGGCGCTACGGTTCTGGTGGATGGTCGAGGGGTGGTCGTCCCTGGCTATGAGAAGGGGGCGTTTGTCCGGCCCACGATTCTGCAGAATGTGAATCCGAGTGGGCAAATTGCGCGGACTGAGATCTTTGGGCCAGTCCTGAGCCTGATCCATGCCGCCGACATTGGCGAGGCGATCCGCATTGTCAATCAGGGAAATTATGGGAATATGGCCTGCCTGTTCACTAGCAGTGGGGCAGCGGCCCGGGCGTTCCGTCACGATGCCAACGCCGGTAATATCGGCATTAACATTGGTGTCGCTGCCCCGATGGCTTATTTCCCCTTTTCTGGTTGGAAGGACAGTTTCTTTGGCACACTCCACGGCCAGGGGCGGCATGCCGTGGAGTTCTTTACCCAAACCAAAGTCGTCGTTGAGCGCTGGCCGCGCCAATGGTCGCGCCAGTTCTAAACTGAAGTTCATTAGAAATTCCGAATTCCACGAAGATGGAGTATCCTCTCAGTGGCGGGTGCGATGATCGCGCCAGGCACGGGGAGGAACAGGAGGGCATGGTACGACCTGATACGGAAAAATGGGGCCAGGAACTGGCCGATTTGCGCCAGTTGGCAGTTGAAGCGGCGCACCCGCGCCCGCGGGAGCGGTTTCAAGCGTTGTATATGATTGGGAGCCGGCAGAAGAACGCCACGGCGTGGGCGCGGGAGATCGGGCGCAATCTTGATGCGGTGCTGAGTTGGGTGCATACCTATAATGAGCACGGTCCCGAGGCGCTGTACTACCGGCGCACCAGCGGACGAGTCCCCTTGTTACGTTGGAGCAGGTCGCCGCAGTGAAAGCGACGGTGTGCGAGCACGAGCCGATCGAGTACCAGTTGCCGGGCTCCGGCTGGACGCTCAAGAAGCTCGCCCTGAGATCGAAGCCTCTTTCCACCGCCGCATCAGTCGCAGCACCGTGCGGCGCTTGGTCAAGGCGGCCGGATTGAGTTGGAAGAAGTGCAAGAAAGTGCTCAAGCAGGGCTCTCGCGCCAAGCGCCAGGCCTACATCGAGCGCTTTGAGACGCTGTGGAGCCAGATGTGTCAGGAGGAGATC
Source organism: Chloroflexota bacterium (assembly GCA_003520455.1). Next base: position 35,064 of record DOUV01001020.1, read on the forward strand.
ATCCTGATCTACGTGGACGAAGCGCACTTCCACCGCGATCTCGACCTGGGCTCCACCGGAGCGCCGGTTGGTCAGCTGGCCTACTGGTTGAGCGTGTGTGCCTCCTTGGCCGACCGCATCAATTGGTATGGCGCCGATGACTTCACCTACGGGCGCTGCTTCATCTGGAATGAAGGCCCCTGTAACGGGGAGCATACCGCTTAATTCCTGCAGCGCCTGGTCGAGCGGATTGGCCCAACCTCCCGTCGTATCGTCCTCATCTGGGACGGCGCGCCCTGCCATCGCGCCACGATCGCCCAGCTCACCGCCGCCGACCTGGGCATCGAACTGGTCCCACTTCCCGACTACAGCCCTGACTTGAATCCCATCGAAGGCCTCTGGAAGTGGATGCGCGAAGAAGTCACTCAGCATCGCGCCTATCCCACGATGCGCGCCTTGTTCGAGGCCTGCAAAGTCTTCATTGTATAGCGCGCGCCGGCCTCCTCTTCGGGCACGAACCCGATCCACCCGGTCTCCCAGCCGATCCGCGCGTCGACCACGTAACCGCCCAGGGTGTCGAGGTCGAGCCCCTTGCGCAGGACCAGGATCGCGCGGGCGGGGTCGTCGCTGCGGGTCACGTAGTAGCGGCGGTCGTTCACCTCGCCGGCCAGTCGAAAGCGCCGCGTCGAGGGGCGGTCGACGAGCAAT